>NZ_JBFODT010000038.1:0-131095 GCF_040908465.1 Aeromonas sp. R10-1 | reverse complement strand
CCGTCGAGGGCAAGCAGGAGCACTTCTTCAGCACTGTGCTGACCGATGCCACCATCGTTGACATCGACTGCCAGATGCCCCACTGCCAGGATCCGACGAAGTCCGACTTCACCCAGCTGATCCAGGTCTCCATGGCCTACCGCAAGATCGACTGGGAGCACACCGTTGCCGGCACCTCTGGTGCTGATGACTGGCGCGCGCCGATCGAAGCGTAATTCTGAGCCAAAGGGCACTGCTTGCGGTGCCCTTTTATCGTCTCAGCAAGGACAACCTACCCGGAGACCGTATTTCCGATTTTTCAACTCACGCATTTTTTCTTCTGTCCGTTTGCCTGGTGTGAGCGGGTACAAGAAAAAATCCGAGTTTACGTCTTGCCGCACGCCGTCAAGGGCGTGCGGCAGCCATGGTGAAAGAAAAATCCAGGCGATGGCGAAGCTCTCACATGGCTTGATGTGCCCCACCTGATGGGGCCGCACGATATTTCAGGGGCGCGCAGCGATGGCAGACAGCACAGGATTACAATTTACCGTCAAGGTGGGGGCCCTGCCCGAAAGCACCTTCGTGGTGGCCGAGTTTGCGCTGGATGAGGCGCTGAACCGGCTGTTCAACCTGCGGCTTGAGCTGGCAAGTACCCAGCCCGACATCGACTTTGGCGCCGTGCTGGACCAGCCGTGCGAGCTGCTGGTGTGGTACAACGGCGAGCTGCAGCGCCGGGTGTGCGGGGTGGTCAGTGACTTCGCGCAGGGTGACAGCGGCTTTCGCCGCACCCGCTATCAGCTGCTGGTACAGCCGGCCCTGTGGCGACTCTCTTTGCGCCAGAACTCCCGCATCTTTCAGGCGCAAAAGCCCGATGAAATCCTCTCCATCCTCTTGCAAGAGCACGGCATCACCGACTACGCCTTTGCCCTGAAAAACGAGCATGCCAAGCGGGAGTACTGCATCCAGTATCGCGAGACCGACCTCGATTTCGTAAATCGCCTCGCCGCCGAAGAGGGGATGTTCTACTTCCACGAGTTTGAAGCGGGCAAGCACCGCATCGTGTTTGCCGATGACGCCGCCGCCCTGACTGCCGGCCCCGAGCTCTTCTTCAACCTCGGCAACCGCTCGCTCGAGCAGGGGCCCTATGTGCGCCAGTTCCACTACCGGGAGGCTGTGCGCCCCTCGGACGTTGAGCTCAAGGACTACAGCTTCAAGACCCCGGCTTATGGTCTGTCCCACAAAAAGCAGGGCGCTGAGCTCGAACACCAGCGCGATACCTACCAGCACTTCGACTATCCGGGTCGCTACAAAGAGGACCCGAGCGGCAAGGCCTTTGCCCAGCAGCGGCTGGATGCCCTGCGCAATGACGCGGTGGCGGGCAATGGCAAGTCCAACAGCGCGGCCTTGCTGCCGGGCCAGACGTTTTCACTCACCGAACACCCCAACGGCAGCCTCAACACCGACTGGCAAGTCGTGCGCATCCAGCACACCGGCTTGCAGCCGCAGGCACTGGAAGAGGAGGGGGGCAGCGGCCCGACCGTCTATCACAACGAATTCGGGGTAGTAAAAGCGAGCACCACCTGGCGGGCACGTATCGGCAGCCCCGAGGCACCCCACAAGCCCATGGTGGATGGCCCGCAAATCGCCATGGTGGTGGGCCCCGAAGGGGAGGAGATTTACTGCGACGAGCACGGCCGGGTGAAACTGCAATTCCCGTGGGACCGCTATGGCAGCTCCAACGACCAGAGCTCCTGCTGGGTGCGGGTCTCCCAAGGCTGGGCCGGTGGTCAGTACGGCATGATGGCCATCCCGCGCATCGGCCACGAGGTCATTGTCTCGTTCCTGGAAGGGGATCCCGACCAGCCCATTGTGACCGGTCGCACCTACCACGCCACCAATCGGCCGCCCTACGAGCTGCCGGCCAACAAGACCCGCACCGTGCTGCGCACCGAAACCCACCAGGGTGAGGGCTTCAACGAGCTGCGCTTTGAAGACCAGGCGGGGCAAGAAGAGATTTACATCCACGGTCAGAAAGACCTGAACGTGCTTTTCGAAAATGATGCCGCCTGGCACATCAAGCACGACCAGCACACGGATATCGACAATGAGCGGGTGACCCGTGTCAGGAAGGTGCCGGGTGAGGAGGGGATCCCGCCCAGTCTTGGCAACGATCATCTGACCGTTGAAGGAGAGAAGCGGGACCATATCAAGGCTGACTACTCGCTGACCGTGGATGCCTCCATGCATCAAAAACTTGGTCAGCGCTGGCTCACCCAGGCGGGGCAGGAAGTGCATGTAAAAGCCGGTGCCAAGGTGGTGCTGGAAGCCGGCTCTGAAATTACCGTCAAGGTAGGTGGCTGCTTTATCAAGGTTGATGGCGGCGGCGTCACTCTGGTCGGCCCCACCATCAAGATGAACTCGGGTGGCAATGCCGGTTCTGGATCCGGTTGGGCTGGCAAGGTACCCAAGAGCATGGAGGGCATGCTGGACAGCCCTCACACACGCTGGATGAAGTTTTATCACCTCGACTCCGAGCTGATGCCGCTGGCGGGCACCCCCTACAAGGCCGTGCTGAGTGATGGTTCGGTGCGGGAAGGCACGCTGGATGGTGAGGGTATGGCGCTGCTCGAGGATGTGCCTGCTGGCACCGCCTCAGTGACCTATGACCTGCAGGACACTTTTGCCGATCTGCCCCGTGAATCCATCTCGGCCCTCACCGGCCATCTCGACACTCTGAGCGACGAGGGCTGATATGTTCGGTAACGATCTGTTTGAGCAGCTCTATGACCACCTGGATAAGGCGGTGTCTGGTGGCGCGGCCTATGTCAAACAAAGTGCAGAGGCGGTAAAAAAGGGGGTTGCTTCCAGCCTGCAGTGGATTTGGGAGGCCCTGCAGGGGGATTTCAACCCCAATCAAAGTGCAGGACAAATCGCCGCCAATGCGGTGCTGGGTCTTATTCCGGTCGTCGATCAGGTACTGGATTGTCGCGATCTGATTGCCAATGCCCGGGATATTTCCCGTGATCCCAAGCAGCCGGAGAAGTGGGTTTTCCTCAGCTTTACCCTGATAGGGCTGATCCCGTCGCTGGGTTCAGCCCTCAAGGGGGTGTTGAAGATCATCTTCCTGTTTGTCCGCAAGGCGGGTGGGGATGCCAGCAAGGCGATCAGACCCGCAATGGCGCCCGTGCTGACGTTTCTCAGTGATCCCAAGGTCAAGAAAGTGCTGGGTATCTCGCGCCTCGACAAGGTGCTGAAAGGATTTGCCGGCCAGATCCGTGGGTTGAGAGGACAGATTGCGGTCAGTGTGCTGCTGGGTTATCTGAACGATGCCGTCAAGTCGTTGACCAGCTTGATCGGCAAGATAAAGGGATTGGCTCCTGCTTCAGTCAGGATCTGGCTTGAGCAATCCCAGCGTCTGGTGTTGCAGATGCAGTCACAGGCGGGTCAGATGTTGCCTGTCGCCATGGGGCCCGTGCTCAAATCCCTCGATGAAATTGCCGCTGGATTGGAGAAAGAGGCGGTCAAGCATGCCCCTGGTTACAAGGCCGTGCCCGGTGGTACCGTTATCCACCCGCTGCCGGACGATGTGGTCAAAGTAGATCTCAAGATCCTGAGCCGCTCCAAGAAAGGGATTTATGGCGAGATCATCAGCGACAACTGGATGGCGAATCACAAGTTCGAGAACCTGTTGCCAGAACATCGCCGGGTACGTAGCCTGAATGACAAGCCCAGAGGGCGGGGCATCGATGGTATCTACAAGAATACCAATCCTCCACCTCCCTACGTGGTGACCGAGACCAAGTTTCGGACGGCAGGGGGGGAGTATATCGACGGGGATGGCACCAAGAGCACCCAGTTGTTGCCGATGACCAAGGGGTCGGGCAAGCAGATGAGCGGCCAGTGGATAGACAAGCGATTGCCCGATGAGATCACGGACAAGAAAATATTAAAAGATCTTAAAAATGAAGGTTATGAGGCTTGGCTAATGATTGTCGATGAATCTGGTAAAGTGATACAGATAACCAAGCTGGATAAGTCAGCCAATGCCGTAGGTACGATTTCGATCAAGTAGGAGCAGTGAATGAGTTCGTTTATTGAGCAGCGTCGAGATCCACTATTATCTGAGCCGTTTTTTTTAGAGCAGATAGAGGATTATAAAGAGTCATCATATTTTGACCAAAGTTGGTGGGCTAAAATAAACGATCCCTTACATGAACGCTGGAGTGATCCACATCGACGTCCTACCCGCTCCATGGCCAGTGAAAGCATGTTCATGGACAACTTGGAACATGCAATTCTCCTTTATTCTGGTGGCGTATCCCACGAAGAGATCAATGCATGCCTCTCGATAGTAACAAAAGAACTGCTGCGCCATAAAAAAGAGTTTCCAGATGAACAGTTTTATTACTGGGAGCAAGATGCCTATCAATATCTGCTCTGGATGTTCTCATTAAGCATCCTCTATGGCCAGGATGAGATGTTGCCCGAGTTGGTGCGTTATATCAGTAAGAATCCGGAAGGGGACGACGACCCGCTGTGGAGCGTACTGTTGGCCCGCTTGGGTTATCCTGGCTTCCCTCGAGGCCCAGAATCCTATATTCCCGAGGTGTATCGCCCGCTATTCGATGCCATCAAGGGAGATGGTGTGAATCCCACCAAGGTTGAGCGTCAGGCGAGCATCAAACAATATCTCAAAGGATGGTACAAGGGGTGTAAAGAGTGCTATTGGCACGACAGGCACAAGGCAAAGCATGCCATCTACTTTGGCTATTGGGCTTTTGAAGCGGCGCTGGTCACCCTGCTCTATGAGCTGGATGACAGCAGCTATCGAGACATGCGTTATTACCCCAAGGACCTGGTTGATTATGCCAGAGCCAATGGTATTGCAGAGAAATGGCAGGCACTGCGAGTAGCTCAACATCCTATTGCCATGCCGGGTTCCGTGGTGGAGCAGGATGGCAACTGGCGCTGCAATCTGACCGATGAGCAGTGGCAGCTTCGCAAAGGGCAGCGCTTACCTTCCCAAACCCATGTCAACAAGGATGACATGTTGTTCTGGGTACAGGAGTAGTCCGCAGTGTATCGATCATGCATAGCCTGCATGATCGATATATCACGAACTGAGGGGTATTTGATGCTGCCGTGGTATTGCTTGGTCCTGTATGAAAAAATCGAGAAAGAAAAGTGAAGGCGATAAAAAAACTATTCCTGCTCCTCACAGTCATCATCTTGTCGCCCCTGTTGATTCCCATGGTCTATGCCGAAAGACGAAGAAAGAAATGGCTTCTATCAATTTTACTATCCCCTCTGCCTGAGGAGATCAGAGCCGGCAGATTGAACGCGCTGATGAATACCCATACTGATGATCTACAGGGTGGCATTGTGTCAGCACTTGTTGAATTCAACTCTAATGAGCATTGGGTGTGTCTCAATATTGACTGGCGAGACGTCGAGGAAGTTGAGTTGCAGGGCAACGCATTGGCGGATATTCACGGTATCAAGGAACATTTTATTTGCTCCGAACCGGGTGAGGATACATCGGTTTGGCACATGTTGGTGCTTTATGACTTATGGCTGCAAGCGCGAGGATATGAAGTCGTGCTTTGGGATATAGATGCAGATCAATATACAGGATTTATTTGTCGAACGGATGTTCTCGATAAACTGTTAAACGAGGGGCGCAAGCTGGGTTTGGCTATGGTCAAGCTGGATCATGTGAACGAGCAATAAGATTATTGGGCGCCATGGGAATGTTCAGAATAAGGTCTATTTAAAAGTTGATAAGCAATAGAAAGTCTATCTGGTTGTAAGCAAGCATTATGTACACAGCCACCCTTCCATCTTCATTATCTGCAGATACAAACGATGATATACCGCACATTATGTTTGGTACTGGCGAGCCATTGGCTCGCCGCTTGTTCCACTACGACACCACAGACTGAATCTGACCTCTTTCAAGCCGCTCAGCAGGGCCAAGGCAAGGCGCAATATGAGCTGGCCAATCGTTTGGCGGCCAAGCCGGATTATCCCGAGGCGATGCGCTGGATGAAGCAGGCCACCGATCAAGTCGGTCTGCTGGCTGCAGATGCCGATATTAGGGGCAAGGCTGCGCTACAGGTGGGAAGTTGGTATCAGGCGGGGTTGGGAGAACCTAAAAATCCTGTACTGGCCAGGCAGTGGTGGCAGCGCTCCGCCAAATTGGGCAATGCAGAGGCCAACTATCAACTGGGTCAGGACTGCCGGCAACGGCACAAGGGCAAGCTTACCAGTGAGTGCCTCGACTGGTTCGAGCAGGCCGCCAAGCGGGATCATGGAAATGCCCAACTGGTTCTGGGGCAGTGGTATGCAGGTCAGGCGGGGGCCGATGAAGAGGCCGTCAAGTGGCTGGAGAAAGCCGCCGAACAAGGGAATCGGGATGCCCAATTCCAGCTTGGCGCTCGCTATGAGCAAGGGAAAGGGGTGATAAAGCGCGCCGATCTTGCCCTGCGCTGGTATGAGAAAGCCGCAGCCCAGCAACAGCCGGACGCTTTGCTGGTACTGGCGAGCAAGGCGCCCTCTGAAGAGGCATTCAGCCTCTATCAGCGCGCCGCCAATGCAGGAGCTGCTCCTGCCCAGCTGTGGTTGGGGCAGGCCTATCTGAGGGGGGATCTGGTTGCCCAAGATCTGGCGCTTGGCCGTTATTGGCTGGAGCTGGCGGCAGGTAATGGTTCCCATGACGCCGAATATCAATTGAGCCTGCGGCAAAGCGATATCACCGCACGTGAGCACTGGCTGAATCTGGCTGCTGCGGGGGGGGTGAGCCAGGCTCTGCTTGAACTGGCGACCCTGCAACAGGAACGGGGGGAGTTGAAAGCTGCGCGCAAGAGCCTCTCTCTGGCCGCCTCGCAGGGCAATGTCGAGGCTCGATATGCCTACGGCGAGATGCTGCGACTGGGGCTGGGTGGTGAGGCTGATTACACCGAAGCCATGAAACAGTATCGGGCTGCGGCAAACGCCAATCATCGGCAAGCACAATATCGCATGGGCATCATGCGTGAGCAGGGATGGGGAGCCCCCCGCAATAGATTGCATGCTTATGCATGGTATTTATTGGCCGCAACGGATGGCAATATTGATGCAACTGCCGCCAGCCGTGAACTTGAAAAAGGCATGACGGCACAAGAAAAAAGTGCCGGTCAAAAACTGGCGCAGCACTGGTTCATCAGGCTGGATAAACACGGTGAAATGGGGCAGGCGTCAGAGGGCATATGATGCCATTCCCATAACATGAATGAGATATAGTGATAAAAATAACAGTGAGTGGGTAAAGCCATTTCCCGCTCATTATCGCCATCCAATACCGCCTTGATAATGTATCCTGGCGGTTTTTTTGACAAAAATAAAACCTTGCATTGTCAGAAAAATCTCATTTTGTGTTCGTAAAAAGAGCTTTATTTATGATTTATCATGAGCAGTCATGATGGTTTAAAATCAGATTTTTCCTATTTGACTCTTCATGATATGCAACTTACCTACACTTTACACCTCAAGCTGATACTTTTTATGATTACTTGTATCCATTTGATTTAATTGATTTTTTTGTGTTTATTTTATTTTTTGTACATTTATAAATATATTTCTCGTTGACGTTGTCATTATCAAAAACATACCATTGGCCACAAGTGACTCTTTAGTCAACCATGATCTCTAACGAAGAGTAGAGACGTAATCGGATTGTATTGAATAACAAGCTGAATGCTGCCTTTTTGATATCCTGGCTCTCTCCTGGAATATATCGAAAAGGCGTGGGTGACTGATGTTTTTTTGTTCATTTTCGTCCTGAACACGTCAACTGTCATTTTTTACAGTTGCCGACAAAAGCATTGGCTATAAGCTTTTGGGTCTTCATGGATCCTCAACTTGGTATCTAGAGCATGGGAAAAGGGATTGATGGCGCCACTGTTGCGCCCAAAGAACGTATCAATATCAAATATGTGCCGGCAACCGGTGGTCAACAGGCGGAAATAGAGCTTCCGTTGACCATGATGGTGGTCGGAAATATGAAAGGGCGCTCTGAAGAGACCCCCATCGAGGAGCGTCAGACCGTCTCTATCGACAAGAATAATTTTTCTTCCGTCATGAAAGAATCTGCACTGGAGCTGAATTTTTCGGTTCCCAACCGCCTGGAGGAGAACAGCCAGGACGAGTTGCCCGTGTCGATCAAAATCCAGTCCCTGGAAGACTTCACCCCTGACAGCGTTGCCCAGCAAGTGCCCGAGCTACGCAAGCTGCTGGAGCTGCGTGAGGCGCTGGTTGCCCTGAAGGGGCCGCTTGGCAATATCCCCGCCTTCCGCAACCGTCTGCAGGATCTGCTGTCTAGTGACGACGCTCGCGAGCAATTGCTCAAGGAGCTGGATTTGATTAAGCCTGCCGAGTGATCAGCAGATTAATTGACTGACTTATAAGGAAAAATTATGTCTCTGGTCGAAGAACAGGTTCAAGCGGGGGCGAGTGCAGCCTCCTCGTCCCTGCTGGACGAAATCATGGCGCAGGCTCGCATCACCCCGGTGGATGAGGGCTACAGCGTCGCCAAGCAGGGCGTTGCAGCCCTGATTGCCAACATTCTGGACAGCGGCACCACCACAGAGCCGGTGAACAAGGCGCTGGTGGACAGCATGATCGTCGAGCTCGACAAGAAGCTCGGCAAGCAGATGGACGTCATCCTGCACGCCAAGGCGCTGCAAGAGCTGGAGTCCTCCTGGCGCTCCCTGAAGCTCCTGGTGGATCGCACCGATTTTCGCGAGAACATCAAGATCCAGGTGCTGCACGCCACCAAGGAAGAGCTGCTGGAAGATTTTGAATTTTCTCCTGAAATCACCCAGTCCGGCCTCTACAAGCACGTCTATTCCAGCGGTTATGGCCAGTTTGGCGGACAGCCGGTCGGTGCCGTGATTGGTGACTACGCCTTCACCCACAGCTCCCCTGACATCAAGCTGATGCAGTATGTCAGTGCAGTGGGCGCCATGGCCCATGCCCCCTTCATCTCTTCCGTCGCCCCCGCCTTCTTCGGGGTCGACAGCTTCACCGATCTGCCCTCCATCAAGGACCTGAAATCGGTATTCGAAGGCCCGGCCTACACCAAGTGGCGCTCCCTGCGCGAGTCGGAGGATGCCCGCTATCTGGGTCTGACTGCACCGCGCTTCCTGGCGCGTCTGCCCTATGATCCGACGGAGAATCCCATCAAGGGCTTCAACTATCAGGAAGAGATCAGCTCGAACCATGATCACTACCTGTGGGGCAACACCGCCTATCTGATGGGCACCTCCCTGACCGACAGTTTCGCCAAGTACCGCTGGTGCCCGAACATCATCGGTCCGCAGAGTGGTGGCGCCATCCACGACCTGCCGGTGCACGTCTATGAGGCCATGGGTCAGTTGCAGGCGAAGATCCCGACCGAAGTGCTCATCACGGATCGCCGTGAATACGAGCTGTCGGAAGAGGGCTTCATCACCCTGACCATGCGCAAGGACAGCGACAACGCAGCCTTCTTTTCCGCCAACTCGGTGCAAAAGCCCAAGGTGTTCCCGAACACCAAGGAAGGCAAGGAAGCGGAAACCAACTACAAGCTGGGTACCCAGCTGCCCTACATGTTCATCATCAACCGCCTGGCCCACTACATCAAAGTGCTGCAGCGCGAGCAGATCGGTTCCTGGAAGGAACGCCAGGATCTGGAACGGGAACTCAACAACTGGATCCGTCAGTTCGTGGCCGACCAGGAGAACCCCCCTGCAGACGTGCGCAGCCGTCGTCCCTTGCGCGCCGCCCAGATCAAGGTGCTGGACGTGGAAGGGGAGCCGGGCTGGTATCAGGTTGCCATGGCCGTGCGCCCGCACTTCAAGTACATGGGAGCGAGCTTCGAGCTCTCTCTGGTAGGTCGTCTGGACAAGGAATAAAGCCCGATGCCGCATCTCTCATCTTGGGATAGAGGAAATGCGGCCAGCCTGTTTGATCGCATTCGGGGGGAGGGGCTTGGCTCCTCCCCCCGTTCGGAAGTGGATGAACTGGTGGACTCCGTCAAACGACAGCTCGACCAGATCCTCAACACCCGTCCCGGCAACTGTCGCAGTGCCCCCGAGCTTGGTGTCATCGATCTCAATGACGCCACCCAGGGCAGTGCCGACATCAAGGGGCGGATCCGGGAGGCGATCCGGCAATGCATCCGCCGCTATGAGCCGCGGATCGTGCATGTGGAAGTCCGTTCACCTGACTATCAGGCGAGTCCGCTTGAGATGACGTTTCAGGTGACGGCCCACGTGCGGCTGGAGCAGCTCGAGCAAGTTACCTCGTTCAACGTCCACATGGACAGTCACCGTCACTACCGCATGGTCTGATCAATGTCGCTGGAACATTACTTCAGGGATGAACTGGCATTTTTGCGCCTGCAAGGGCGCGAATTTGCCGACGCCTATCCCGAGCTCACCCGCTTTCTGTCGGAGCAGAATACCGATCCGGATGTGGAGCGCCTGCTGGAGGGATTCGCCTTCCTCACGGGCAACCTGCGCGCCAAGATTGAGGATGAGTTTCCCGAGCTGACCCACGGTCTGCTCAACATGCTCTGGCCCAACTACCTGCGTCCCGTGCCCAGCATGACCATCATGCAGTTTTCGGTCATTCCGGGGGCCATCGCCCAGCCGGCGCTGGTCAGGCAAGGTTGTCAGCTCGACAGTCTGCCCCTGGACGAGGTGACCTGTCATTTCCAGACCTGTCACGATACCTGGGTCTATCCGGCCGATATCCGTCATATCGCCGCCCAGAGCGGCAACGATCTCTCCACCATCTCGCTGGATATCGCCCTGCATGCCCCTCTGCCGCTGAGCGAGTTGCAGTTGGACAAGCTGCGCTTCTTCCTCGGTGGCGACAGCTACACCGCCTATGAGCTCTACTTCTGGCTCTCCAACCAGCTTTCCCATATCGAGCTGGAGATCGATGGAAAGCGCTTTCGTCAGGAGGCCAAGGCTCTCAAATCGGTCGGCTTCGAGCGTGATGACGCGCTCTTGCCCTATCCGAACAACGTCTATTCCGGCTACCGGATCCTGCAGGAGTACTTCTGCTTCCCGGAAAGCTTCCTCTTCTTCGAACTCTCCGGTGGCGACTGGCCCAAGCAGCCGTTGCCGGTGAGCGAATTCAAGGTGCACTTCTGCTTCGACCGGCCGCTGCCGGCGGAGCTCAAGATCCGTCCCGACTCCTTCATGCTCAACTGCGTGCCGGCCATCAACCTGTTCCAGCACGACAGCGAGCCGGTCAATCTCAATGGCCGTCAGGCGGAGTACCCCCTCAAGGCAAGTTATCGCCATGCCGACAGCTTCGAGATCTTCTCGGTGGATCAGGTGGAGGGCTGGGTCGAGGGGAACCTCGGCCGCTCCCGCGGCACGCCGCGCATCTATCAGCCATTCGAGAGCTTTCAGCACCAGATCGAGCGGGCCAAGCAGCGGCTGGCGCTCTACTACCGGGTGCGGGTCAAGGAGGCGGTGAGCGGGGATGGTTTCGAACATAGCCTCTCGTTCGTGCGTGGGGATGAAACCACCACGGTCGAACTGGATGAATCCATCTCGGTGACGCTCACCTGCACCAACCGTTCTCGCGCCGCCCGTCTCAAGGTGGGCAGCGTCTGCGTACCGACCGGCAGTTCACCGTCGTTTGCCACCTTCCGCAACCTGATCCGGCCGACCCGGCCGCTGCGCCCGGCACTGGACGGCAGTCTGCACTGGACGCTGATATCCAACCTGTCGCTCAACTATGTCTCCCTGCTGCGCCGCGATGCCCTGGTGCAGGTGCTGCGCACCTACGATTTTCCGGCGCTGCACGACAAGCAGGCGGAGCAGGCCTCGCGCAAGCGGCTGGCGGGGATCGAGGAGATCGAGACCAAGCCGGTGGACAGGCTGGTGCGCGGCATGCCGGTGCGGGGGCTCAAGTCGGTGCTCTCCATCCGCCAGTCCGCCTTTGGCAGCGAAGGGGAGCTCTATCTGTTCAGTACCGTGCTGGCCCACTTCTTCTCGCTCTATGCCAGCGTCAACGCCTTCCACCTGCTTGAGGTGGTCAATCTCGACAACAAGGAGCGCTACCAATGGCCAGTCCAGATCGGTCAGCACTCCCTGATGTGAGCGCCGCCCGGGAGGCGCCCCGCTTCAATTTCTTCCAGCTGGTTGAGCTGCTCAACCGGCTCGATGGCGCCGATCAGGAGCGGGGGCTCGACTACCTCCCCGGTGACGAGAACATCCGCTTCAAGGCGACCGCCTCCTTGGGGTTCCCCACCAGCGACGTGCTGCAGATTGGTCGGGACGGGCAGGGGCGTCACGAGCTGGAAGTGGCCTTCCTCGGCCTGCACGGCAGCCAGTCGCCGATGCCCGGCTATTACCTCGATTCGCTGGCGTGGGAGTACGCCCAGGGGGAGCAGAAGCTCGGCCTGTTTCTGGACTTCTTCCACCACCGTCTGCTGACCCTGCTGCACCGGATCTGGCGCAAGTATCGCTACCACGTGCGGTTTCAGGACAACGGCGAGGATGGTTTCTCCCGCCTGATGTTCGCCCTGGTGGGGCTTGGCAATGAGGCGGTCTGCCAGAGCCTGCCGGTCAACCGGGCCAAGATGCTCTCCTACGCGGGCATGCTGGCCAGCCCCAGCCGCTCCCCCGAGGTGGTGGCCGGTCTGGTGGCCCACTGCTTCGATCTGGCCGACGTGCAGGTGAGCGCCTGGCAATGGCGCAAGGTGCCTATTCATCAGGATCAGCAAAATCGCCTCGGCGGCGCCTGCGCCACCTTGGGGAGCGATTTTGTCATCGGTGACAAGGTGAATGACTGTGCCGGCAAGTTCTTGTTGAAGATCAACAACCTGAGCTTTGGCCAGTTTCTCGGCTTTCTGCCGAACGGGGAGCACTTCCATGCCCTGGTGACCTTCGTCTCCTTCATCCTGCGCGATCAGCTTGCCTGGGATCTACGTCTGGGATTCGGCCAGGAGCAGGCGAGGGGGTTGAGACTGGGGGAGGAGCAGAGTGCCCGCCTGGGGTGGAGTACCTTTCTCGGCCAGCCGCCGAGTGATCCGTTCGTGACCATCTGCGTGCAGGAATAAGTGCAGACATCAGCAGCGCAGAAAATTTAACTACAGGAATCAGTGCAGGAGTAACTGTGGACGATTTTAACCAGCAACTTTCCCTGGTGGTGCTCAACAGCGAACAGCTCGACGGCAGCCAGCAGGTGCAGTACCGCTTCGATGAGATGGGGGGGACCCTGGGGGCCTCCGAACAGGATGACTGGCAACTGCGCGACAGGCTGGGGGCCGTCATGCCCGCCCACGCCCGCATCGAGCTCAACGATGGTCGCTTCTGCCTGTGCGATCTGAGCGGCCAGACCTATATCAACGGTGCCACCTCGCCCATCGGGCGGGCCCGCAAGGTGCATCTGGAGCAGGGGGACGAGCTCGTGGTCGGCCCGTTCCGGCTGCGTGCCTATCTGGGGGCCATCACCCCCGAGCAGAGCCTGCAACAGGTGCTGGGCAATCGCCCCACCGAGCAGCTCGACGAGTGGCTGACCAGTGATGAGCCCGTCGTACCGGCTGACGATCCGCGCACCCTGGCGGCCGATCCCTTGCTGGCATTGCAGCAGGAGCGCAGAGCGCCCAATCCGTTGATGGATGGCCCGCTGGCGGACGGTCGCCTGCAGGCTTCACTGCGTTCACAACCGGATGTGGACGTTCCCCCTCTTGCCCCTTTTTCTGCTGTCGAGAACACCATGAACCAAGAATTTCTGGATATGCCCGCCATCGAGAACCATCCCGATTATCAGCTGTCGCTGGACGGCGTCGATCACGTGGCCCTGACTCCGCTGATGCGCGGCCTGGGTCAACCCTTGCAATTGCAGGACACCCAGCAGGCCCACGACATGCTCGAAGAGATGGGCAAGACGGTACGGGCCATGGTGGAGGGGCTGCTGCAGTTGCAAAACGAACAGGCGGCGCTGGCGGACAAGCACTTGCGTCCCATCGAGGACAACCCGCTGCGCCTGGGCCTTGATTATGACGAGACCCTGGCGGTGCTGTTTGCCGAGCAGAAGAGCCCGGTCCACCTGAGCGCACCGGCGGCGGTGGCCGAGAGCCTGCACAACGTGCGCATCCACCACGTGGCGAACCAGCAGGCCATCGGCGCGGCGCTCGACAGCATCCTGCAGGCGTTTTCACCGCAGGCGCTGCTGGGGCGTTTCGAGCAATACCGCCGCAGCGGTGCACCGGGCACGGCCGACGAAGGCTGGGCCTGGGACATGTATCAGCACTACTACCGCGAGCTCACCTCCGCCCGTCAGCAGGGGTTCGACAAGCTGTTCCACCAGGTGTATGCCCAGGCCTATGACCAGGCCGTGCGTCAGCAACAGGGACTGATTTGATGATACGTGCGCTGATGCTGGGCGCCGCGCTGCTGGCCCTGGCAGGTTGTACCACCATGGGCAAGATGGCTGACGTGGCCATGAACCCGGATATCCAGGTGGGCAGCAATGACAGTCAACCGACGACCCTGGGACTGAGCCTGCTGGCGGAGCCTGACGTCAACCCCAACGAGAGCGGGGAGGCGGCGCCCATCGAGTTTCAGGTGGTGCTGCTGGCGGAGGATTCCAAGCTGCTCGCCACCGACTACGACCAGGTGACCGCGGACGTGGAGAAGGCCCTTGGCAAGAACTACCTGGACCACCAGGACTACACCCTGCTGCCGGGCCAGTTCAAATACCTGCCCCCCATCAAGCTCGACGAGAAGACCCGTTACATCGGGGTGATCGCACGCTACGCCGACCCCGACAGCGCCGAGTGGCGCAAGGTCATCAAGATCAAGAGCAAGGGAACGGCTTATCAAATCCTGGTGCACCTGCGCCTGGATGAAGTGGAACTGCAAAAAGAAGAAGAATAACCATGTCGAGTCGAAATCGGGTTATCTGGCGTGAGGGGCTGTTCATCAAGCCCCAGCACTTCCAGCAACAACAAAGACATTCGGATTACGCGCTGCACGCTCGCCTGAGCGCGCTGTCCGACTATTTCTATGGCTTGCAGTCGCTCGCCATCAACGAGGACTACCTGGGCTTTGGCCGCATTGCCCTGGTGGGGGCCACCGGCATCCTGCCGGATGGTACCGTGTTCAACATCCCGAACGACGACGTGCTGCCGACCCCGCTGGAAGTCACCGACGCCTCGGTGGCCAACCAGAAGGTCTATCTGGCGTTGCCGCTCTCGGTGAGCGGCGTCAACGAGGTCAATCAGGGCGGTCAGGTGGCTACCCGGTTGCAAGCCCATCGCCACGACGTGCGCGACTTGCACAGCGAAGGGGGGGACGTGGTTTCCCTCGAGGTGGGAAGGGTCAGCCTGCGGCTGATGCTGGAGCGGGAAGACCGCAGCGCCTACGCCTCGCTCGCCATCGCCCGCATTCTGGACAAGCGTCCGGATGGCGGTCTGGTGCTGGATCCCAACTTCATGCCTTGCAGCATCAGCGTCTCCGCCATCCCGACTCTCAAGCGCTTCCTCGGCGAGTCGGCCGGCCTCGTGGCCGAGCGGGCCCGCAGCCTCTCCCAGCGCATTGCCGCGCCGGGTCAGCAGGGGGTGGCCGACGTGGCCGAGTTCATGATGCTGCAGCTCCTGAACCGGGCACAGCCCCAGCTCTCCCATCTGGCGCGCCTTGGCACCCTGCACCCCGAGCGGCTGCATGAGGCGCTGGTGCAGATCTGTGGCGAGCTGATGACCTTTACCGACGAGTCCCGTCTGCCGCCCGAGTTCCCCGCCTATCGCCACGACGATCAGCAGGTGAGCTTCGAGCCGGTGATGCTGGCCCTGCGCCAGGCGCTCAGCACAGTGCTGTCGCCGCGCGCCGTCTCCATCCAGCTGCGCAAGCACCAGTACGGCATCATGGTGGCCATGGTCAACGAGAGCGAGCTGATGACCAGCGCCGACTTCGTGCTGGCGGTGCGTGCCCGCATGCCGCAGGAGCAGCTGCGCAAGCAGTTGCTGCAGCAGACCAAGGTGGCCTCCAGCGACAAGATCCGCGAGCTCATCAGCCTGCAACTGCCCGGTATCCCGCTGCTGCCGCTGCCGGTGGCGCCGCGCCAGTTGCCCTACCACGCCGGTTACAGCTACTTCCAGCTCGACCGGCAGAGCCCGGCCTGGCAGATGCTGGCGGTGGGCAACACCCTTGCCTTCCATATCGCCGGCGATTTCCCCGAGCTCGACATGCAGCTCTGGGCCATTCGCAGCCAGTGATCGCACCAAGGAATAAGCAGAGATGACCACGGACATTATCAAGAACGAGCAACTCAGCGACCTGCTGTTCGATCATGCCGAGCAGCTGGACATGGATTCGGACTACTGGTTCCGCCTGCGCGGCCAGAGCATCAACCCGATGATCGATGCGGTGACCCCTTTGTTGGGGCTGGTGCAGCGGGTACGCCTGCTGTCGCGCTACGACCGGGTGCCCGAGCTCTACCAGCGGGTGGTGACCGAGATCCAGGCCATCGAACAGGAGCTGATGGCCCAGGGCTACGAGAACGGGGTGGTGCTGTCGTTTCGCTACATCCTCTGCACCTTCATCGACGAGGCCGTGATGGGCCGCGACTGGGGCAGTCAGAGCGAATGGTCGGAACATTCGCTGCTGACCCGCTTTCACAACGAGACCTGGGGCGGCGAGAAGGTGTTCGTGCTGCTGGCCCGCCTGCAGGAAGACCCGGTGCGTTATCGCGACATTCTGGAGTTCATCTACCTCTGTCTGTGCCTCGGTTTCGAGGGGCGTTACAAGGTGATGAGCAAGGGACAAGGGGAGTTCGAGCGCATCGTGCGCCAGCTGCACAAGCAGTTGGCCCCCGAGGCCGGCGGCGAGGCGCCCAGCGTGTTTCACCTCGATCTGGGCCAGCAGGCCTCCCGCTACCAGCTGCGCAAGCAGGTATCCCTGCGCAGCCTGTTCATGGGTGGCGCGCTGATCCTGGCGCTGATCTTTGGCCTCTATCACCACCAACTCAATAACCAGACCCAGGACGTGCTGCGTCAACTGGGCGAATTATTAAAATAAATACTTAAGGAGAGCACGCCTTGATTCGTATAGAGCTACCGGTACTGGTGGAAAGACTCAACCCCATCTGCCGTCACATGCTGGAGGAGGCTGCAGCCCTCTGCGTCAATCACCAGGGAGCCGAGATCCGCATCGAGCACCTGCTGCTCAAGATGCTGGAGACCCCGCTGAGCGATGTGCGCCAGATCCTGAAGGTGGCGGAGGTGGAGGTGGAAGAGCTCAAGACCCTGCTGCAACCGTCCGCTGCCGACAACGGCTATGGCCAGGGTTACCCCTCCTTCTCGCCCATGCTGGTGGAGTGGCTGCAGGACAGCTGGCTGCTCGCCTCCGCCGAGCTGCAACATGCCCAGCTGCGCAGCGGCGTCATGCTGCTGGTGCTGCTGATGACCCCCCAGCGCTATCTGCCGGGCTCGGTGACTCGTTTGCTTGCCAAGGTCAATCGCGAGCTGCTGCGCCAGCAGTTCGACGAGTGGGTCAAGGAGTCCGCCGAGACGCAAGTTGCCACCGCCCCCGGCGGCAAGACGGCCCAGGCAGCCCTGCCGGCCGATGCCAGCCTGCTGGCCCGCTTTACCGTCAATGTGACCGAACAGGCCCGCCAGGGCAGCCTGGATCCCGTGCTCTGCCGGGATCACGAAATCGACCTGATGATCGACATCCTCTCCCGTCGTCGCAAGAACAACCCCATCGTGGTGGGTGAAGCCGGTGTCGGTAAAAGTGCCCTCATCGAGGGGCTGGCCCTGCGCATGGTGGCGGGCCAGGTGCCCGAGAAGCTGCGCGGGGTCGAGCTGATGACGCTGGATCTGGGTGCCATGCAGGCCGGCGCCTCGGTCAAGGGGGAGTTCGAGAAGCGCTTCAAGGGGGTGATGCAGGAGGTCAAGGACGCCGTGCAACCGGTCATCCTGTTCATCGACGAGGCGCACACCCTGATCGGGGCCGGCAACCAGTCCGGCGGGTTGGATGTCTCCAACCTCATCAAGCCGGCGCTGGCCCGGGGCGAGCTGCGCACCATCGCCGCCACCACCTGGGGCGAGTACAAGAAATACGTGGAGAAAGATGCGGCCCTGTCGCGCCGCTTCCAGCTGGTGAAGGTCGGTGAACCCGATGCCGACGAGGCCACCGTGATCCTGCGCGGCCTGCGCAGCATCTACGAGAAGGCCCACGGGGTGCTGATCGACGAGGAGGCGCTGCAGGCTGCCGCCCAGCTCTCCGCCCGTTACATCTCCGGCCGTCAGCTGCCGGACAAGGCCATCGACGTGCTCGATACCGCCTGTGCCCGGGTGGCCATCAACCTCACCACGCCGCCGCGCGCGGTCAGCCACCTGCAAAACGCGCTGCGCCAGCGTGAGCTGGAGATCCGCCAGCTGGAGCGCCAGAGTCTGATAGGTCTCGGTGACAACGCAGAGCGCCTGGCCGAGTTGCAGGCAGCTCAGCAGGCTTGCCGTGAAGAACTGGCCGAGCAGGAGGCCCGGTGGCAGCAGCAGCAGGGGCTGGTGCACCAGATTGTCGAGCTGCGCGCGGCGCTGCTGGCCGATCAGCAGGATGAGATGCTGGCCAGAGAGGCACTGGATCTCGCCGATGCACCGCTCGATCCGCAGGCCGCTGCCGAGCAGCTGGCCACCCTCGAGCGCGAGCTGACCGAGCTGCAGCAAGGGGAAGTGCTGGTCTCCGCCCACGTCGACAAGACCCAGATTGCCGCCGTCATTGCCGAGTGGACCGGGGTGCCCCTCAATCGCATCTCGCAAGGGGAGCTGGACGTGGTGACCCGTCTGCCGGAGTATCTCGGCGAACTTATCAAGGGGCAGGATGTGGCGGTGGCCCACCTGCACAAGCACCTGCTGACCGCACGCGCCGACCTGCGTCGTCCCGGCCGTCCGCTGGGGGCCTTCCTGCTGGTGGGACCGAGCGGGGTCGGCAAGACCGAAACCGTGCTGCAGATTGCCGAGCTAATGTTTGGTGGTCGCCAGTATCTGACCACCATCAACATGTCCGAGTATCAGGAGAAGCACACCGTCTCCCGCCTGATCGGCTCGCCGCCCGGCTACGTCGGTTTCGGTGAGGGGGGCGTGCTGACCGAGGCGATCCGTCAGAAGCCCTACTCGGTGGTGCTGCTGGATGAAGTGGAAAAAGCGCACCCGGATGTGCTCAACCTCTTCTATCAGGCGTTTGACAAGGGCGAGCTGGCGGATGGGGAAGGGCGGATCATCGACTGCAAGAACGTGGTCTTCTTCCTCACTTCCAACCTCGGTTTCCAGACCATCGTCGACCATGCCGAGCAGCCCGACGTGTTGCTGGATGCCCTCTATCCGGAGCTCGCCGCCTTCTTCAAACCGGCCCTGCTGGCGCGCATGGAGGTGATCCCTTATCTGCCGCTCGGTCACGACACCCTGGTGCAGATCGTGGGCGGCAAGCTCAACCGGCTGGTCAAGCTGCTCAAGGAGCGCTTCGGCGCCGAAGTGGTGCTGGACGACGAGGTGGCAGAAGAGATCCTGCTGCGGGCCAATCGCAGCGAGAACGGTGCCCGCATGCTCGAATCCGTCATCGACGGCGCCCTGCTGCCGCCGGTCTCCCTGCAACTGCTGCAACGCCTCTCTGCCGGTGAACCCATCAAGCGCGTCCACTTTTCCGTGGCCGATCACCAGTTCGTGGCCGAGGTGGGGGCTTGAGTATGGAGCAAGCCCTCGCATTTGCCCTGGCCCTCACCGCCCAGCGCGATGAGCCGCACCTGTGCCACTGGTGGAGCTCGACCGTTCATGCCAGCTTCCAGCCCAAGGGGCTGCTGCTCGGCATGCTGGATGTGAGCGGCCGTCAGCTGGAGTGCCAAGGCTGGGTCAGGGGGAAGGAAGTGGCGCTGGGGCTGGCGGTGGACGATTTTTCCCACCCCCTTGCCTATGTGCTGCACAAGGCCCAGTCCCGCACCTGGGACTCCCTCTACGGCGGTGCCCGCATCGAGCACGCCGGTTTTCGCGCACTGCTGGCCAACCTTGGCCAGCAGTGCGGGCTGCACGCGTATCCGCTGCTGGATGGCAACGGCAAGCCGTTTGCCGTGCTGGCCCTGATGGATGAAGGGGAGGTGCTGCGGGCCTGGGCCGACGGCCCCGAGCTGGCCCAGCTATCCCAGGTCTTTTGCAACCAGCTCACCCTCATTCGCGATCTCGGTCGCAGCCGGCGGGATCAGGGGGTACTGCGCGACTCCCTGCGCCAGATAAAGGGCGAGGGGGAGCGGCTGCGTCAACACGAGAAGCTGCTCGGCGATCAGCTGGTCGGCCAGTCGGCGGTGATCCGCGGGCTGCGCGAGCAGATCAATCAGGCTGGCCAGCACAAGCTGACCGTGCTGATCCAGGGGGAAACCGGCAGTGGCAAGGAGGTGGTGGCACGGCTGGTGCACCAGTGCTCCGATCGCGCCAACAAGCCCTTTGTGGCCATCAACTGCGCCGCCATCCCGGAGAACCTCATCGAGAGCGAGCTGTTCGGTTACCAGAAGGGGGCCTTCTCCGGCGCCCTTGCCAACAAGACCGGGCTGGTGGCCCAGGCCAACGGTGGCACCCTGTTTTTGGACGAGGTGGGGGACATGCCCGCCGCCATGCAGGCCAAGCTGCTGCGGGTGCTGGAAACCCGCAGTTACCGGCCACTCGGGGCCGAGCAGGAGTATCACTCCGATTTTCGCCTCATCGCCGCCACCCATCAGCCGCTCACCCGCCATGTGGAGGAGGGGCAGTTTCGGGCCGACCTCTATCACCGCCTCTGTCAGTGCCTGCTGCTGATCGCCCCCTTGCGCGAACACATGGATGATGTGCCGCTGCTCTGCCAGCACTTCATGGCCCAGTTCGCCGCTCAGGATGGCAAGACCCTGGTGGGGCTGCAGCGCAAGTTCTTGAAACAGCTGCAGACCTATGACTTTCCCGGCAACGTGCGCGAGCTGCGCAACCTGCTGGAGGTGGCCTGCGCCCATACCCGTCACGGGGAGGAGGTGGGGCTGGAGGCGCTGCCGCCGGAGCTGCGCGAGCGGGTCTGCGTCGAGTTGCCAGGCGCCATGGACGACTACAACCACATCCGCGATCTGCGCCGGGCCATGCAGCAGTACGAGGCCTCGGTCATCGAGGCGCGGCTGCGCCACTTCCAGGGCAATCGGATGCTGGTGGCCGAGAGTCTCAACATTCCCAAACGCACCCTGGATCACAAGTGCCAGAAACTGGAGGTGAACTGATGAGCATCCTCGGCTTGTTACCGCTGCTGCTGGCCACCAGTGCGGCCGAGGTCCCGCTGGACATGGCGCGCTGGCAGGCCTGCCGGCAGGAACCCTCACCACTGGTACGGCTCGCCTGCTACGACGCCATCGGCAATGGCGCGGCCAGTGCCGCCGAGGGGACAGCCTCCAAATCGGCGGCCTGGCAGGCCATCTGGGCCCAGGAGCAGGCCCGCACGCCAGCGAGCGCCCCCTTCCTCTTGCAAAGCGATGAAACGCGCGGCAGTGAAACCCTGACCCGTCCGGCGCTGCGCGGGGCGACCCTGGCCATCGGCTGCGTCGACAGCATCACCCATATCCGGCTGCGGCTGGATCAGCCCTGGAGCAGCGAGAAAGTGCAGGTTGCGCTGGATGGTCAGCCGAGTGCTGGCTCCCAGAGCTGGTTTATCCGGGATCAGGGGCTGTTGCTGGAATATGGCCGTGGTCTGCCCGCCATCGAGGAGCTCAAGCGCTGGCAGGGCCATCGCGAGCTGCAGGTGCGGGCCGACAACGGCGCCCTCTTGCGGGTCGATTTGAGCGGCCTGAAAGAGGCGCTGGCACCGCTGCGTCAGCAGTGCCGCTGGTAGGAGGGGCGATGAGCTATCAACACCCCTGGTGTGCACGCCTGCTCACCAGCCTGCCGGATGAACAGATAAGAGGTGCCGTGCTGGCCGATGAGCCGCGCTGGGACTACGTGGAAACCGAGCTGGTCAAGCTGGGATCCCTCGCTCACAGCCAGGTCGATCTCAATGCGGTGGCCGAGGCCTGCCTCGGCTTGCTGGAGAGCCGCACCAAGGACATGCGGGTGCTGGCCCAGCTGCTGCGCTGCCTGCAGCACCCTGCCAAGGCGACCCCGCTGGGGGCTGCGATCAGTCTGCTGGAGGCCTGGATCCAGGCTTACTGGCTGCTGGCCTGGCCCGGCAATGCCAGCCAGAAGCAGCGACTGATGGTGCAAATCGTCAAGCGCTTCGAAGGGGCCTTGCCGCGCATTTGTGAGAGCGCTTCGGCGGCCGAGCTGGCCCAGTTGCAGGCTCAGGCCGAGCAGCTGGAGCGGGTCTGGCTGGCCCAGTGTCCCGACAAGGGAGAGCTGCTCGACCCGTTGGTGATGGGGTTGAAACGGGCCCAGCGCCAGCAGGTGGCACAGGCGCAGGCTGATGCTGCTGGGCAGCCTCAGAGCAGTAGCTCCTCGGCAGCGAGTAGCCCGGCATCGGCTGGGCCGAGTGCCAGCGGCGCCATGGTACTCAGCGGCGGTGGCGGCAGTGCCGGCGTCGATGTCGACAGTTCCAACGATCGCGCCTGGCGCCAGACCCAGCTCAAGGTGGCGGAGCTCTTGATCGAACGCCAGCCGGAGGCGGCAGTGGGCTATCGGCTGCGCCGTCACGCCGTCTGGTCCGGGATCACGACGGTCCCCATGAGTGGGCCGGGCAATAAAACCCCGTTGGCGCCCATGTCGGCGGACATGGTGGACGAGTACCGCGCCGCCATGAACGCTCCTGATCAGGGGCTCTGGCAGCGCATCGAGCAGAGCCTGACCCTGGCGCCTTACTGGTTCGAGGGACACAGGCTCTCGGCCGAGGTGGCCCAGAAGCTCGGCTTTGGGACTGTGGCCCAGGCGATCGCCGAGGAGCTCGGGACTTTTCTGCAGCGCCTGCCGGCCCTGCGGGAGCTCGTCTTCAGCGACGGCTCGCCGTTTCTCTCCCCCGAGTGCAGCCGCTGGCTGCAACCGGCCAAGGGCGGCAGTGCGGGCAGTGGCGAGGCGGGGCTGGCCGAGGAGGTCGCCCAGCGCCACGGCGAGCAGGGGGTTGCAGCGGCGCTCGCCCTGCTCGATGAGCGGATAGCACAGTTGAAAGAGCCAAGAGATCGCTTCCACGCCTTGCTGGTGCAGGCGGAGCTGTTGGCGCAGGAAGGCATGGAGGCGCTTGCGCGCCAGCACTATCAACACTTGTGGCAAGAGGCCAGTCGCCTCGGGTTGTCGCACTGGGAGCCCGGGCTGGTCAACCGCCTGGAGAGCCTGGCGGCGCCGTTGTCGAAATGAGTGCCGAAATGAGTCATTGAGTCGGAGTTGGATCACATTTTATGTTCAAAACCATTTTTACTTTTCTGCGGCAACAGCTGCCGAAATTGAAACCCTCCTGGCCCCTGCTCGGTGCTGTGCTCTGGGTGCTCACCCTCATCCTGGTGTGGTGGCTGGGCCCTCGTCTCGAGGTACGCGGCGCCAAGCCGTTCGAGCCGCTGTGGGGGCGGGTTGTGTTCACCCTGCTCTGGCTCTGGTTGCTGCTGGGAGTGGTCTCCTGGCGGGTGTGGCGCAAGATGCAGCAGCTCAAGGCCGAGCGTCAGCACGAGGTGGTGCTGGAGCAGGATCCGGTCAAGGGGCTCATCGACAGGCAGGCGCTGTTCCTCGATCGCTGGCTGCAGGCGTTGAATACTCATCTGGGCAAGGGGGCGCTCTACGCCATGCCCTGGTATCTGGTGCTGGGGCTGCCCGGCAGCGGCAAGAGCAGCCTCATTCACCGTGCCAACCCGGCCAACAAGCTCAACCCGAGACTCGACACCGAGCTGCGCGACGTGGCGCAGGATCAGCTGGTGGATTGCTGGTTGGGGGAACAGGCCGTGATGCTGGATCCCGCCGGTGTGTTGCTTTCCCAGAGCGAAGCCGAACTGGATCCGCAGGCCCGCAAGCATGAGCGGCTCTGGCTGCATCTGCTTGGCTGGCTCAATGAACACCGTCGTCGTCAGCCCCTCAACGGCCTGGTGCTGACCGTGGATCTAGCCTGGCTCTCCCACGCCAGCGTGGCCGAGCGCAAGGCCTATGCCCAGCTGATGCGCTCGCGCCTGCAGGAGGTGTCGGCCACCATGAATACCCGGTTGCCGCTCTATGTCACCTTCACCAAGCTCGATCTGCTGCGCGGCTTTGAGGTGATCTATCAGCAGCTCGACAAGGAGGCCCGCGAGGCCGTGCTGGGGGTGACCTTCAAGCCGGGCGCCGACTGGCAGCAGGATCTGGCCCTGTTTTGGGATCAGTGGGTGGACAACCTCAACCAGAATCTGCCCGAGCTGATGCTGAGCCGGCTCGATGCCGCCCAGCGCAACGCGCTGTTCTCGTTCGTGCGCCAGCTGGCGGGCCTAAAGGATTACGTGACCAGCCTGCTGGCCGAGACCCTGGCCATCGAGGAGAGCAAGCCGCTCTTGGTACGCGGGGTCTATGTCAGCTCCGTCTATCAGCAAGGGGTGCCGTTCGATGCATTTGCCCAGGCGGCATCCCGCCGCTACAACCTGCCAGAGCCCATCCACTCGGCCTTGCGCGGGGAGTCCAACACCTATTTCGTGCGCCAGCTGTTCTCCTCCATCATCTTCCCGGAGGCCCATCTGGCCGGCGAGAACCGGTTGCACACCCTCTATCGTCGGCGCCGCATGGCCATCGGCCTGAGCTGTCTGTCGCTCTTCTCGGCCGCCCTCATCGGTGGCTGGCACTACTTCTACCGGGTCAACGAGGAGGCGGGCCGCAACGTACTGACCAAGGCCCAGGCCTTCATGGAGACCAACGAGGTGGCTGACGCCCACGCCTTCGGCGTGAGCCAGCTGCCGCGCCTCAACCTTATTCGCGAGGCGACCCTCTCCTTTGGCAACTATCGTGAGCGGATGCCGCTGGTGGCCGACCTCGGCCTCTATCAGGGGGACGAGATTGGTCCTTATGTGGAGGGCTCCTACCTGCAACTGCTGAGCCTGCGCTTCCTGCCGGCCCAAATGCAGGGATTGCTGGCCGATCTCAACCAGGCGCCTGCGGGGAGCGAGGAGAAGCTCGCCATCCTGCGGGTGATGCGGATGCTGGACGATGCGTCCGGTCGCAACAAGGAGCTGGTGGCGCAGTACATGGCGAGCCGCTGGCAGAAGGCCTTCCCGGGGCAGGGGGCGGTGCAGGAGCAACTGATGGGGCACCTGGACTATGCCCTCGACCACACTAACTGGTATGGCGCCAGGGCCGAGCGGGATCAGGCCGCCATCACCGCCTTCGTGCCGTTCAAGGAGCCGGTCTACGGTGCCCAGCGCGAACTCGGCAAGCTGCCCATGTATCAGCGGGTCTACCAGAATCTGGTGGTGAAGGCGGGCGATGTATTGCCGCCGGATCTCAATGTGCGTGACGAGGTGGGCCCCACCTTTGACACCGTGTTTGCCCTGCGCAGCGACAACGCCGGCCAGGTACCGCGGCTGCTCACCTGGCCCGGTTTCAACGATTTCTTCCTGAAACAAGACAAGGCGCTGATCGATCTCACCGCGATGGATGCCTGGGTACTGGGCCAGCGCAAGCTGAGCCAGCTGAGCGAGGCCGATCGCAAGGAGATCACCCGTCAGGTCAACGACCGTTACGTCACCGATTACGTCAACCAGTGGCAAAAACTGCTGACCAATCTGGACGTGCAGACCCTGGAGAGCCCGGAGCAGGCGCTGGACGTGCTCGCCGCCATCACCGGCAACGATCAGCCGTTCCAGCGGGTGCTGGCCTCGCTGGATGACAACACCCGCATTCGCAAGATCTCCGATGTGGAAGGGGATCCGGCCCAGGCCATCAGTGCCCGCATCGGTCGTCCCTTTATGGCCACGAATGGAGTATTGGCTGGACGTGGCGAGCAGGGACCGCTCATTCAGGAGGTCAACCAGAAGCTGGTGGAGCTGCAGCACTACCTGGAGCTCATCGTCAACGCCACCGAGCCGGGTCAGTCCGCCTTGAAAGCGGTGCAGCTGCGCATGACCAACAAGTACGCCGATCCGGTGTTCGCCCTGCAGCAATATGCCCGCAGTCTGCCGGCTCCGCTCGATCGCTGGGTGGGTCAGCTCTCCGAGCAGAGCTCGCGGCTGGTGATCGATCTTGCCATGTCCTCCCTCAATCAGGAGTGGCAGGACAAGGTGCTGGCCCCCTTCAACAGCCAGCTGGCCGGTCGTTATCCGTTTGATCCGAGCTCGAACAAGGACGTGCCCCTCTCCGAGATGGAGCGCTTCTTCGCACCCAACGGGACGCTGGACAGCTTCTATCAGGTCAACCTCAAACCCATGGTGGAGAGCGGCCTGATGGAAGGGGAGTTCAGCTCGCCCATCCAGGCCGAGCTGGTCAAGCAGCTGGACCGTGCAGCCCGCATCCGTCAGATCTTCTTCAGCCAGCAGGGCAACCTGGAGGTGCAGTTCGCCCTCGAGCCCATCGAGCTCACCGCCAACAAGCGGCGCAGCGTGCTGAACCTGGATGGCCAACTGCTGGAATATGCTCACGGCCGCCGTACCAAGATCCCGCTGGTGTGGCCCAACACCATGCGCGATGGGGCCGAGAGCAAGATCACCCTGGTGCCGGCCGCCCGCGAGCGCTCACCGCGCAGCGAAGGCTTCGTCGGCCCCTGGGCCATGTTCCGCCTGATGGACAAGGGGGAGCTGACCCAGGTCAATGACGCCACCTTCGATGTGCGCTTCCCGGTGGATCAGGGTGCCATGACCTATCGCGTCTACACCGACAGCGCGCAAAACCCCTTCACCGGCGGCCTGTTCAGCCAGTTCAGACTGCCCGAATCCCTCTATTGATCGCGTCGGGGGCACGTTGTGCCCCCTTCCTGCGTTGGAAGTCCATATGTCACAGAATCAGCAAGGTCAGCAGGCCCTGAAAGTGGGGCGCGACCCCAGGATGCTGCCGGAGTACGAGGCGCTGCGGGCCGAGATCAACAAACTCAGCCACGCTTCGCGCCCCGAGGTGGACTGGCAGCGGATCCATCAGCTCGCCAGCCTTATCTTCGAAAAACACGGGGTGGATCTGCAGACCGCCATCTACTTCACCCTGGCCCGTTCGCGCCTGCAGGGGTTGAGCGGTTTTACCGAAGGGTGCGAGTTTCTTGCCAACCTCATCGTCACCCAGTGGGAGAGCTTCTGGCCGCCGGTCCATCAGGAGCGGGCCCGCATCGAGATGCTCGACTGGTTTATCGCCCGCATCAGCGACGTCATTCGCCAGTACCAGATCAGCCACGAGGACAAGCGGCTGATCTATCGCTGCGAGCGGGCGCTGCAACTCATCAGCGAGAAGCTGCACAACGCGGATCTGAGCCGCATTCCCCGGGTCGAGAATCTGGTGCATTTCATCGAGGGGTATACCCACCTGTTCGATGAGACCGAGATCGTCATCGTCTCCGACGAGCCGGGCCTCAAGGAGGATCTGCAGATCCCGCCCATGGTGTTCTTCAAGTCCGACCTGGAGAGTGAGCAGGGCAGCACGGTTTCGGCATCGACACCGCACCTGCCCCAGGGCAGCATTCTGGTGGGGCGCGAGAAGGGGCAGGTCAAGCCCACCGTGCTGAAGATTGAGCAGCACCGCCGGCAGCGCCCCGCCTGGTTCTGGTTTGGCTGCGGCCTGCTCAGCTGCGCCCTGCCGGTGATGGGGTGGCTGGGCTGGCAGCAACATCAGCAGGAGAAGACCGTGGCGGCCCAGCGTCTGGTGCAGCCGGCCGCCGAGCTGCCCCGAGCACTCAGCTATGACGACATTCGCCAGGCCCGCATCGTGCTGGGGGAGCAGACCCTGCAGAACATGGAGAGCGATCTGGTGGCCCGCTACCAGAACCAGTTGACCCGGCTTGAGCAGACGTCGCCGCTCTACTGGTATCGCTACGGCGAGGGGCTGCGCAACTCGCTCTCGATGCTCTATCCCGACTCGTTGGCGGTCAAGGCGCTGGACAAGCAGTGGCAGACGCAGCTTGGCGGCCAGCAGGGGGATGTCATCAGCGTGCCCACCTACCTGGATGCCCGCGCCGGGGTGGATGCCCTGCTCGATCAGCTGCTGGAGCTGGAGCGCCAGCGCAAGACGGTGACCATCTCCTACCTCAAATCCCAGCTCTACGAAGTGCAGAAGAACCTGATGCAAAACATCCCGTTCAGTCTGCGCCTCGGTGAACTGGAGGCGAGAAAAGCCTCTCAGGAGCCCATCACGGCTGCCGAGCTCAAGAGCCTGGAAAATGATCTGAAAGCGCTCAATATCCGCCTCTATCAGCTGCAGCAGGGCGCTTCTGGTAGCTGAAAGTACTGCCTTGAGCAAAAAATTGCGCAAGGTGTGGTGAGTTTGACTGGCAAGGCAAGGTTTGCCGGGAAACTTGCCCTGTCTTGCGCAATGGATTGCAGCAGATTTGTCAGGCTCAACGAGATTGAATCGTAATTGGCTGATTTTTAATGTGATTGTGGGCGACTTTGCCATGGCATGGAGGCTGCTGGGTCGCCGTTCCAACTGTCTCTGCACCAGGCTGCGCTTGCACCATGGTTGCCCCACGGAGAATCCAGATGTGTCCTTCTATTGCATTGCTCGGTGACATCGGCACCGACCACGATGGTTTCCACCCATCCCCCGTGATTGCCGCCAGCCCGGATGTGTTCCTCGATGGCAAGCCGGTGGCCCGGCAGGGCGATCCGCTGGCCCCCCACGACAAACCCAACAATCCACCCCATCCGCGCAGTATCTCGGGCGGCGTGGGCTCTGTGCTGGTCAACGGCAAGCCCATCGCCGTGACCGGTACCGCCGTCGGCTGCGGCGGTGTGGTGATTGGCTCAGGCAGCGGACAGGCAGGTTAAGGAGCGCTTCATGGCTGACAGCACAGGATTACAATTTACCGTCAAGGTGGGGGCCCTGCCCGAGAGCACCTTCGTGGTGGCCGAGTTTGCATTGGATGAAGGGCTCAACCGGCCATTCAACCTGCGCTTGGAGCTGGCAAGTGCCCAGCCCGACATCGACTTTGGCGCCGTGCTGGACCAGCCGTGCGAGCTGCTGGCGTGGTACAACGGCGAGCTGCAGCGCCGGGTGTGCGGAGTGGTCAGTGACTTCGCGCTAGGGGACAGCGGCTTTCGCCGCACCCGCTATCAGCTCATGGTGCAGCCGGCCCTGTGGCGACTCTCTTTGCGCCAGAACTCCCGCATCTTCCAGGCGCAAAAACCCGATGAAATCCTCTCCATCCTGTTGCAAGAGCACGGCATCACCGACTACGCCTTTGCGCTCAAGAACGAGCATGCCAAGCGGGAATACTGTGTTCAGTACCGGGAAACCGACCTCGATTTTGTGAACCGCCTCGCCGCCGAAGAGGGGATGTTCTACTTCCACGAGTTTGAAGCAGGCAAGCACCGCATCGTGTTTGCCGACGACGCGGCGGCATTGACTCAAGGCCCCGAGCTTTTCTTCAACCTCGGCAATCGTTCCCTCGAGCAAGGCCCCTATGTGCGCCAGTTCCACTACCGCGAAGCGGTGCGCCCCTCGGATGTGGAGCTCAAGGACTACAGCTTCAAGACCCCGGCCTATGGCCTGTCCCACAAGCAGCGGGGGAGCGAGCTTGAGCACCAGCGCGATACCTACCAGCACTTCGACTACCCGGGCCGCTACAAAGAGGACCAGAGCGGCAAGGCCTTTGCCCAGCACCGGCTCGATGCCCTGCGCAATGACGCGGTGGCGGGCCAGGCTAAGTCCAACTGCGCGGCTCTGCTGCCGGGCCAGACGTTTTCACTCACCGAGCACCCCAACGGCAGCCTCAACATCGACTGGCAAATCGTGCGTATCCAGCACACCGGCTTGCAGCCACAGGCGCTGGAAGAGGAGGGGGGGAGCGGCCCCACCATCTATCACAACGAATTTGGCGTAGTGAAAGCGAGCACCACCTGGCGGGCACGCATCGGCAGCCCGGAGGCCCCTCACAAGCCGATGGTGGACGGCCCGCAAATCGCCATGGTGGTGGGCCCCGACGGTGAGGAGATTTACTGCGACGAACATGGCCGGGTGAAGCTGCAGTTCCCGTGGGACCGCTACGGCTCGAGCAACGACCAGAGCTCCTGCTGGGTGCGGGTCTCCCAAGGCTGGGCCGGCGGTCAGTACGGCATGATGGCCATCCCGCGCATCGGCCACGAGGTCATTGTCTCATTCTTGGAGGGGGACCCCGACCAACCCATCGTGACCGGTCGCACCTACCACGCCACCAATCGGCCGCCCTACGAGCTGCCAGCCAACAAGACCCGCACCGTGCTGCGCACCGAGACCCACCAGGGCGAGGGCTTCAACGAGCTGCGTTTTGAAGACCAGGCGGGTCAGGAAGAGATTTATATCCACGGTCAGAAAGACCTGAACGTGCTTATCGAAAATGATGCCGCCTGGCACATCAAGCACGACCAGCACACCGATATCGACAATGAGCGGGTGACCCGCATCAAGGCCAACGACCACCTGACGGTGGAGGGTGAGAAGCGCGACCAGATAAAAGCCGACTACTCGCTGACGGTGGATGCCAGCCTGCACCAGAAACTGGGGCAGTCCCTGCTGGTGGAAGCAGGTCAGGAAGTGCATATCAAGGTGGGCGACAAGTTGGTGCTGGAGGCGGGTTCTGAAATAACCCTCAAGGGAGGCGGCAGCTTTGTGAAAGTGGACCCGAGCGGCGTCAAGCTGGTCGGCCCCGCCATCAAACTCAATGCCGGCGGCAGCGCAGGGTCTGGATCTGGCTGGGGTGGCAAGGCTCCCGTGGTGCCCAAGGGGGTAGAAGTGGTCAAGGCTCCCGAACTGGTTGAACTCATCAAGGCCATCCCCACCGAGAAGGCGATGGAGGCGCTCTTGAAAGAAGAGAAGCCTGGCGCGTTCTACCTCTTTTCTGAATAAGGAAACAGCATGAAGTTTGCATTTCCCATCCTCACTGCCAAAGGGGAAGAGTTCAAAGATGCCAAAGCATTGACTGCGCTGATCAATGGCGAGCAATCGGGTCACTATCTTCTTGGCAATCACAACAAATGGCATGGTGGCATTCATATCAGCGACAAGAGTGCCCCTTGGTGCAAGGATAAGTATCCTGTCAGAGCCATGGCTGATGGCAAGGTGGTGGCCTTCCGGATGATGAAGGATTACCTGACCTCTGAATTTCAGGGGGAGTCCTTGCGTTATTCCAACTGCTTCTGCCTGGTACAGCATGAATATTGTGAAGTGAATGCAGAGACTAAGGCGAAAAATGAGTTCACCTTCTACTCGCTCTATATGCATCTGCTGCCTTGGGATCAGTACCAAAGCACCGAGAAGCTGGTACTGAAGAAGGGGTGGAATGCGCGCAATTCCGTTCCCCATGCCAATCCCGATGCCGAGCAGCAGCGTGTTGATGCCGCCTTGCCGCGCTTCACGCTACCTAAAGATACCGAACTGGAAATGGACAGCAGTGTACCATCCCAAAAGGGGAATGTCGGGGGCAAGGTGTATGACTTCATCAAGGTGATCATCAAGAGTCAGCTGTCCAATACCCAGATGAAAGAGGCTGAGAAGGCCGGTGTTGTGGTCAGTCAAGGGAGTTCGGTCTGGATCGCCAATAGTCCGGATGCGGTGATCGTTATCAAGCCCAATGTGCCAACCTGGCTATTCGATCAAATAGATGCCGAGGTGCTGACGAATATGGTTGGTCGTGCGGATCCTGTTCTCAATGGGCCTACAGGTCGTCTGAGGGCAGGAGACCGAAGCGTTTCTCTGCCCGCAGGAACAAAAGTGACGTATGATGCCCACCAACTCGAATTCCATTGGGTGGGTGACAAAGCACGCAAGATGGCCAAATGCGAATATGTGACACCGAATGCAGATGGTGCTGCGGGTAGTTGCGGTATGGCCTGGGTGTGCGTCGAAGATGAATTTATCAAGGTAAATGCGCGTACACCTTCTCATCTTGGTGAGCTATATGTGTTGCCATCTCCCGTGGCTATTGCCGCAGGTGAGACCATAGGCTATCTCGGCTTGGTGGAAACGCCTGGCTCTTTGATTGGTGGCAAGAAGAGCAAGCATCAAGTCCATCTTGAAATCTTCACCCAGGATCCCAGACTGGACGATGTATTGGCCAACAAAGCGGGAACAAAAGGTGGTGCCACCTATGCCAAGGTCCCGGCGGGACTCATCTTGCACGAGAAGAAAAAGCAGGATGGTAAAGATCTCTGGGTGGCAACCGGTGATAAGAGTCTGGAAGCGCTGGTTGAATCACCAAAGTTTGAAAAAGATGCCGCCAAGCAGGAGTGGGTCAGCATTTCGTCAGGAAAATATGTCAAGAAAGAGCAAGTGGAGCTATTGAGCCAGCATGACTGGCTTAAGATTGGCTTTAAAAAGGTCGATGGTTCAGGATCAGATGGTTATCTGGACCCGGATGTGCCGCCTACTTTCTTTACCGAATTGGTAAACAGTTTCGATACCGACAAGAGTGGTGAACTTAGCAGTGAAGAGATACAGACCGCGCTGCAAAATAGCAGCAATGCAGAGCAACTTCACAAGCTTATCGTCAAACATCCCAGCGAGTGGTATGAAAAATCGTCGGCCAGCAGTTATCTGTGGCTGGAAAAACTGATGGCTAAAATTGGTTTACCTGATTTTGACAAGTTGGTGGATCACGAGAAACAGCGTATCGATAAGCTGGAGTGGATGCAGACTGCTGCTAGTTTAAAGATTGGACCTAATATTTATCACATTTATCCCATAGCTATTTATGGAAAGAAAAAAGATCGATTTGTAGTAAACTATACGCACTATAGATATCCACTATCGTATGCACTGGATAAACAAATGGCAATCCCTTCCCAGTATGCCCCCAAAGTAGGAAACTATAAGATAGCAAGTCGAAATGAAGTGTTGGTGAATTTAACTCCAGACGATGACGTCACTAAAGATTCTATCTATCAATTTCTTGATCTGTCTAAGTATTCTGAAGTTTCAGATGATGAAATAAATAAATTTTTGTTTGGTCAAGGAGTTTTGGAAGGGAAAGGTTCTGTTTTTACGTCTGCAGCTAAAAAATATAATGTCAGTGAAGTATATCTTGTTTCCCATGCATCACTAGAAACTGGTCGAGGGACATCAGGGTTCGCACGTGGAAAAGAATTTAACGGAATTAAAGTTTATAATATGTATGGAATTAATGTTAGAGATGATAAGCCTTCACTAGGCACAAAGTATGCGTTTGATAAAGGATGGGATTCTATTGATAAAGCAATAGATGGAGGGGCTAAATGGATATCTGATAACTTTGTTAACCATCCCAAATACAAACAAAATACACTCTATAAAATGCGTTGGAACCCCGCATCACCAGGTGAACATCAGTACGCTAGCGATGTTCTGTGGGCCAAACATCAAATACCTAACATGAAGAAACGATTTGATATTTTTCCAGATGCCGTTCTATACATAGATGTTCCTGTTTACGAGGAGTGATTGGTGAAAAATATATTTTATCTTGTTTTTTTACTACTTTCTTTCAGTGCTCAATCCGAGTGTGAAAAAATGAGTTTTTCGAGTGTTGATACTGACTATGAAGGCGTGAACTATGGTCTTTCAGATGTCATTGTGACCTCGAAAGGGAGAACTTTTTTTTATGATTTTCCACTCGAAAAATGTAAATCAAATAAAGTTTTCATTATTAATGGTGATAAAGCAGTATCATATGCATCATATAATGGCTTCCAATATATAAATTATTTAGATAGAAATGGAATAGTACATGCTGGATGGGTTAAATCACCTCGCATCAGCAAAGATAGCATATCGACAGATAAATTAAATGTGAGAGAAGGTGATTTTTTTGTAGATTTCAATGGTACTGAAATACATATTGATAATAGTTACAGTGATATAGCATGGTTGTTTGACAATCTCACTGAAATAGATAATGGGAATAAATATATAGATTTATTTAGAACTATAAATGGGGTTGATTATAAGTTTTATCAACACGATTTTGACCCTATTTATATAGAGTCATCTAATCTTAACTATGATAAAATAAAAAGAGATTTTGATGATTACAGAATAACTAGGATTACCCTCAAGAGCGATATAGGGTTTAGCAGTAGGGGGATTTTTGTTGGAAGTAAAATGCTTAACGTCCTAAAAGTATATGGTAAGCCTTCAGCGATACAAGATGGTGATTTAATTTACTATTATGATAATAAATCAATACGTTTCATCGGCTCCGAAACCGTTAAGCAAATAGATATTTCAATAAACCCAGTATGACATGGAGTTATTGACTGACTGTACAGATCTAGTTATCACCTGACACCGGCTTCAGCCGGTGTTTTCTTGTGTCATCATGGCTTGGGAGGCCTGCCTTGTCTGTACAATGAAAGCGGGTTGCGTATGAGACACAAGCGTTTCTGCTGGTGATTCAGCCACTTTCTGTAGTCCTTGAGCTTGGCTATTAAAGTACCGCGCTTGATTAATTTATTTCTGTTTTGGCAAGAGATGAAGGACTGACTGGTGGCGTTATGTACGCTGCAACACTTATTGATGAAGATGAGATGCTGGAATAACAGGGCCGAAAAATAAATTCTGTGACAATGCCTTCATTTTTATAAATTTCATGCCGAAAACAAAGACGTAATTTATATGGTGTTAATTAGGTTTTTCTTGAAACACCTCTTTGTGGGTGTTTTTGGGGCTCAGAAAATAATAAATGCATGTGGCATATAGCTTTTTTAATTTCACTCTCCAGTCCAACAGAGGCATTAATAGGGTTCGACTTGATGGAGATCAACATAAAGGGGGAAGGGGAGGCATAGCATTCCCGCAATTAAGCATTTGTCAAACAATGCTCACTGACGGGAATAAGAAGAATGGTCGAGGATACTTTTTTATCGGCTCATGGAATTAATCGCCGTGACTTTATGAAATTGTGCGCCGGGATGGCCGCAACCCTTGGATTAAGCCAGCATGCCGTGGCCAAGATGGCTACCGCGCTTACCAGCCCCGAGCGGCCGCCGGTGATCTGGATAGGGGCGCAGGAGTGTACCGGTTGCACCGAATCGCTGCTGCGCGCCACCCACCCCACCATCGAGAACCTGATCCTCAACACCATTTCGCTGGAGTACCACGAGGTGCTCTCGGCGGCCTTCGGCCATCAGGCCGAAGAGAACAAGCACAAAGCCATCGAACGCTACAAGGGCAAGTATGTGCTGGTGGTGGATGGATCCATCCCGCTTAAAGATGGCGGCATCTACTGCATGGTGGCCGGTGAACCCATTGTCGACCATATTCGCCGCGCCGCCAGTGACGCGGCCGCCGTCATCGCCATCGGCTCCTGCGCCGCCTGGGGCGGGGTGCCCGCCAGCGGCGGCAACCCGACCGGTGCCGTCAGCCTGGAAGAGGCCCTCGGCAATATCGGCACCCCCATCATCAATATCCCGGGCTGCCCGCCCAATCCCCACAACTTCCTCACCACGGTCGCCTACTACATCACCTACGGCAAGCTGCCGGCGCTCGATGCCAAGAAGCGGCCGCTGTTTGCCTATGAGCGGCTCATCCACGAAAACTGCGAGCGTCGCCCGCACTTCGACGCCGGCCGTTTCGCCAAGGAGTTTGGTGACGAGGGCCACCGTCAGGGCTGGTGTCTCTATCACCTGGGCTGCAAGGGGCCGGAGACCTACGGCAACTGCTCGACCCTGGAGTTCTGCGACGTGGGCGGTGGCATCTGGCCGGTGGGCATTGGCCACCCCTGCTATGGCTGCAACGAGCAGGGAGTGGGGTTCAGCAAGGGGATCTTCCAGCTCGCCAAGGTGGAGAATCCCACCCCGCGGGTGAACAAGCCCGACGTGGCCATCCAGGAGGGAGGACACATGTCGCCCACCGCCACCGGCCTTATCGGTGGGGCGCTCGGGGTGCTGGTCGGGGTGAGTCTGATGACGGTGCGCGAGCTCGGTCGCCAGCAGAAGCGCCATGAAGCCGGGCAGCACACCTCACGGGAGGAGTGACCGTGAACAGACGCAACTTCCTCAAATTCGCCTCCGTCGGTGCGCTGGCGGCGGGCACCACCGTCTCCGGCACCGCGCTGGCGGCGGCCGAGAACAAGCCGCCCATTCCCGGCGCACTCGGCATGCTCTACGACTCCACCCTCTGCATCGGCTGCCAGGCCTGTGTGGCGGAGTGTCAGCGCCTCAACGGCAACCCGGCCAATCCGGCCGGGGAAGCGACCTGGTCCAACAACGACAAGCTGAGCCCCTACACCAACAACATCATTCAGGTGTGGAAGAGCGGCACAGGTGAGCACAAGGATCAGCTGGTGGATGGCTATGCCTACATCAAGAAGCAGTGCATGCACTGTGTCGATCCCAACTGCGTCTCCGTCTGCCCTGTGCAGGCGCTGACCAAGGATCCCAAGACAGGCATCGTCCATTACGACCCGGACGTCTGCACCGGCTGCCGCTACTGCATGGTGGGCTGCCCGTTCGATGTGCCCAAATATGACTACGACAACCCGTTCGGGGCGATCCACAAGTGCGAGCTCTGCAACCAGAAGGGGCTTGAGCTCATTGATCAGGGCAAATTGCCCGGCTGTGTCGAGGTGTGCCCGACCGGCGCCGTCATCTTCGGCACCCGCGAGGCGCTGATGGCAGAAGCCAAGCGCCGGCTGCTGGCCACTCCGGGCAGCGAATATGCCTACCCGCGCCAGACCTTCAGCGCCAACGATCCCTACCTGCATGAAGTGCCCAACTACCAGCCTTACGTCTATGGCGAGAAGGAGGGGGGCGGCACCCAGGTGCTGGTGCTGGCCGGGGTGCCCTATACCAAGCTCGACATGCCCGATCTGCCGGAGCTCTCCTCCGGTGCCCGCTCCGAGCACATCCAGCACACCCTCTACAAGGGGATGGTGCTGCCGCTGGTGGTGCTGACCGGGCTCTCGGTGCTCATTCGCTGCAACACCAAGGACCATCAGGATGGCGACGATCATGACTCGCACGCGGGCCATGACAAGCAATCGGGAGGCAAGGATCATGAGTAATCACAAGGCACATCCGCTGGGAGGCAGGCTGGTCAGCTGGCCGGTCATGGTGCTGGCGCCGTTCGTCATCCTGTGCGGCATGCTGATCCTCAAACGCCTGATCTTCGGGTTGGGTTCGGTCACCGATCTCAACGGCGGCTATCCCTGGGGGCTCTGGATCTCGTTCGATCTGCTGATCGGCACCGGTTTCGCCTGCGGCGGCTGGGCGCTGGCCTGGGCGGTCTACGTCTTCAACCGGGGCGAGTATCACCCCCTGGTAAGGCCGGCCCTGCTGGCGAGCCTGTTCGGCTATTCCCTGGGCGGCCTCTCCATCACCATCGACGTCGGCCGTTACTGGAACTTGCCCTACTTCTACATTCCGGGTTTCTTCAACACCTCCTCGGTGCTGTTCGAGACGGCGGTCTGCATGACCATCTACATCGGGGTGATGGCGCTGGAGTTTGCCCCCGTACTGTTGGAGAAGTTCGGCTGGAAGGCCTCCATGGCGCGGCTCAACAAGATCATGTTCTTCATCCTGGCGCTGGGGGCCCTGCTGCCCACCATGCACCAATCCTCGATGGGCTCTTTGATGATAGTGGCGGGGGAGAAGATCCATCCGCTCTGGCAAAGCTACGAGCTGCTGCCGGTCTTTTCGCTTCTGACCGCCTTCATCATGGGCTTCTCCATCGTGGTGTTTGAAGGCTCCCTAGTGCAGGCGGGGCTGGCGGGGCGCGGCCCCAACGAGAAGTCGCTGTTTTACAAGCTGACCCAGGTGATCGACATCTTCCTGATCCTGTTCGTGGCGCTGCGCTTTGCCGAGATCGTCATCAACGACAAGTCGGAGTATCTCTCCCAGTGGAATCGCTACGCCTTGATGTTCTGGAGCGAGATCGCGCTGATGATCTTCCCGCTGCTGGTGTTCCACTGGGACAAGAGCCGCCGCGATTCGCGCATGTTGTTCCTAGGGGCCCTCAGCATGCTGCTGGGCGCCGCCCTCTGGCGACTGGACTACTCCCTGCTCGCCTTCAACCCCGGCAATGGCTACCACTACTTCCCCTCCGCGGCGGAAGTGCTGATCTCCTTGGGCTTCGTCGCCATCGAGGTGTGTGCCTATTTGCTGCTGATCCGGCTGTTGCCGGTACTGCCATCACTTGAACGTGTTCACCAAGATTATCAGGCCCGAGGGAAAGCCAACGTATGAGCCAACGTATCACCATAGACCCCATCACCCGTATCGAGGGTCACCTGCGTATCGACTGCGAAATCGAAGGCGGCGTTGTCACCAAGGCCTGGTCGTCCGGCACCATGTGGCGCGGGATGGAGGAGATCGTCAAGGGCAATGACCCGCGCGATGCCTGGATGATAGTGCAGCGTATCTGCGGGGTGTGTACCTCCATTCACGCCATCGCCTCGGTGCGGGCGGTGGAGAACGCCATCGGCGCCAAGGTGCCGGTCAATGCCCAGTACATCCGCAACCTCATCATCGCGGCCCACAACATCCACGATCACATCGTCCACTTTTACCAGCTCTCCGCGCTGGACTGGGTGGACATCACCGCGGCCCTTGAGGCCAATCCGCAAAAAGCGGCGGACATGCTCAAGGGGGTATCGACCTGGTCCCTCAACAGTGCCGACGAGCTGACCAAGGTGCAGGATAAAATTCGCGCGTTGGTAGCCAGCGGCCAGCTTGGCATCTTTGCCAACGGCTACTGGGGTCACAAGGCGATGAAGCTGAGCCCGGAGGTGAACCTCATCGCCGTGGCCCACTATCTGCAGGCACTGGAGTGCCAGCGCGATGCCAACCGTATCGTCGCCATTCTCGGCGGCAAGACCCCCCACATCCAGAACTTGGCGGTGGGCGGGGTGGCCAACCCCATCAACCTGGATGCACCGAGCGTGCTCAACCTGGAGCGGCTGCTCTATGTGAAAAGCTTTATCGATCGGCTCGGCGAGTTTATCGAGCAGGTCTACAAGGTGGATGCCGCCATCATAGCCGCGCATTACCCCGAGTGGCTGAACCTGGGGCAGGGGGCCAGGCACTACCTGAGCGTGCCGGAGCTGCCCACCGACGGTGACGGCGGCAGCTTCCTGATGCCGGGTGGCTACATCGAAAACGGCGATCTGGCCGGCTATCGTCCCATCGAGAGCCATCAGGATGCCTGGCTGATGGATGGCATCGCCGAGAGCAACAAGCACGCCTGGTACAAGGATGACGCCCCCCTCAAGCCCTGGGAGGGCAAGACCGAGCCCGATTACACCGGCTGGCAGGATGACGGCAAGTACTCCTGGGTCAAATCCCCCACCTTCTACGGCAAGGTGGTGGAGGTGGGGCCGCTCGCAGACTTGCTGGTCAAGCTCGCCGCCAAGCACCCGGAGACGGTGGCACACTTCGACCAGCTGAACGGTCTCTACAAAACGCTCACCGGTTCAGCCATCAAGACTGAACAGCTGCACTCCACCCTGGGCCGCATCATCGGCCGGGCGGTGCGCTGTTGCGTGCTCAAAGACACCCTGTCTCACCAGTGGCAGGCGCTGGTGGACAATATCGGCAAGGGGGATGTCAGCGCCTATATCAAGACCGAGATCCCGGCGGACAAGGAGTTTCGCGGGGTGGGCTTTGAAGAGGCGCCGCGCGGCATGCTCTCCCACTGGGTAGTCATCAAGGGCGGCAAGATTGCCAACTATCAGGCGGTGGTGCCGTCGACCTGGAACTCGGGCCCGCGCAACTTCAACGACGAGCCCGGCCCCTACGAGCAATCCCTGGTAGGCACCCCGGTGGCCGACCCGGCCAAGCCGCTGGAGGTGGTGCGCACCATCCACTCGTTCGACCCCTGCATGTCCTGCGCGGTCCACGTGGTGGATACCCAAAATTGCGAAACGACTCAGGTGAAGGTGCTGTGATGAACACCCTGATCCTGGGCGTGGGCAATCTGCTGTTGAGTGACGAGGCAGTGGGCGTGCGTATCGTCGAGACGCTGGGGCGTGAATACCGTTTCGCCCCCGGCATCGAGTTGCTCGATGGCGGTACTGCCGGTATGGAACTGCTCGAAGCGATGGCCAGTCGCGACCACATCATTCTGGCGGATGCGGTGCGCAGCGGCAATCCACCGGGTACCGTAGTGACCCTGAAGGATGAGGAGGTCCCGACCCTGTTTGGTCGCAAGATCTCCCCGCACCAGCTGGGGCTGGCGGACGTGCTCTCGGCGCTGCACATGACGGGGGAATCCCCCAGGCGGCTCACCCTGATCGGCATCGAACCCGAATCCCTCGAACCGCGCATCGGGCTCACCCCTGTGGTGGCGGCCGCCATGGGGGAGGCGACGGATCGGATTTTGACCCTGCTGGCCAGTGTCGGTGCCCCTGCCATCCCGCTCTCTGAGCAGGAAAAAGCTGAACAAGCACGGGAGGGCCTATGGCGCAGTCCCATTTAAGCGAGGTTGATGCCGTGCATGAGCCAGTGCAGGAGTTCATCGGTTTTGCCACCAATCCCGCACCCTTGCTGGTGGCCCAGTACGGGCGGATCGCACGCGAAGAGATGCAGGCCCTGCCGTTCTACCACCCGGCCATGCCGATAGTGGCGCAGTGCACCCTGTTTGAAGGTCAGTGGCTCGGCTGCGTGCTCACCCCCTGGATGCTGAGCGTGGTGGTGCTGCCGGGGCCGGATCAACTCTGGCCGGTGCGCGGCAGCAGTGATCGGCTCGCCCTGCAGCTCCCCTGCGGCAACCTGACCTTTATGGTGGGGACCTTGCCCGAGACGGGGCAGTTGCTGGCCTGCTCGCTCATGTCCCCCATCGACCCGCATCTGGTGGCCGACGAGGGGCGTGCGCTGGTGAGCAGCACCCTCAAGATGTTGCTTTCGCTTCCGGTGCAGCAGGGGGAGGGCGGCGTGAATTTGAGCCGGCGCCGCCTGTTCAGCGGCCGGCGCGGCGACCCTGTGGGTGACACCCAGCGCTAGGTCTCATCTGCAATCAGGTTTAGAATAGGGGCCGTTTTGGCCCCTCACTCGCTTCTGTCGTGCCCCTGTTTTTTGGGTAGTGAGTGGTAAAACGAACAAGGGATCTTATGACCATTCAATGCTTTGGCTGCCACTCAGGCAGCAACGCCACCCGCCGTAAAGGCCTCTCTGTCACGGCGGCCACCTTGCTGGCCCTGCTCTCGGGCGATTTCTCTTCCATGGCGCTGGCTGCCCAGCCCGTCCCCGCCGAACTCAAGCTCGCCATCGGCAGTGAGCCCACCGAAGGGTTCGACCCGCTGCTCGGCTGGAGCCACGGCAGCTACCTGCTGCTGCACAGCCCGCTGCTCAAGCAAAACGCCGATCTCAGCTGGCATAACGTGCTGACCCAAGCGGTGACCCCGAACCAGGATGGCAAGGGGTGGCTTATCCGCCTCAAGCCGAACCTGACATTCTCCAACGGCGCACCGCTTACCGCCGAAGACGTGGCCTTTACCTACAACAGCGCAGCCAAGGGTGGCGGCAGGATCGACATGGGCAACTTTGTCTCGGCCAAGGTGCTCTCGCCCACCGAGGTGGCCATCACCCTGAGTGCCCCCCAGAGCACCTTTGTCAACGTGCTGGGAGCTTTGGGGATAGTGTCGAAGCAGGATTACGACGCAAAAGCATATGCCCAAAAGCCGGTCGGCGCCGGCCCCTACCGGCTGGTAAGCTTCCTGCCCGGCCAGCAACTGGTGGTGGAGGCGAACCCCCATTACGCCGGCGGCAACAATGACTTCAAACGGCTGGTGTTTGTCTTTATCGACGAGGAGAGCGCCTATGCCGCCGCCCAGAGCAACCAGCTCGACCTGGTGCGCATTGCCCCGTCACTGGCGCCAACCGTGCCTGCTTCCCTCAAGCTCTGGGTGCGGCCGAGTGTCGAGAACCGCGGTATCGTCTTCCCCATTCCTCCTGCTGGTAAAAAAGATGCCAAGGGTTATCCCATCGGCAACGACGTGACCTCGGACGTGGCGGTGCGCCGCGCCATCAACTACGCCATCGACCGCAAGCTGCTGGCCGATCAACTGCTGGAAGGACATGCCATCCCCGCCTACAGCGCGATAGAAGGCCTGCCCTGGCTGAACAAGGCCACCGCCTTCAAGGATGGCGATGTTGCCCATGCCAATGCCCTGCTCGATGAGGCAGGCTGGCAGATGGGCAGCGACGGCGTTCGCCACAAGGGCGACCTGCGCGCCGCCTTTACCCTCTGGTACACCAGCGGCGACAGCACTCGCCGGGATCTGGCGGAAGCGGTGCGGGCCATGCTCAAACCCATTGGCCTTGAGGTGAGCCTCAAGTCCGGCAGCTGGGAGCAGGTGGAGAGGGAGATGCACGCCAATCCGGTGCTGATGGGGTGGGGGAGTCTGGATCCCATGGAGCTCTATCACCACTATCAGAGCGGCTCCGGTGGAGTGGAGTTCTACAACCCGGGCTACTACAGCAACCCTGTGGTGGATGACCACCTCAAGCAGGCGTTGGATGCCCCCAACTGGCAGGCGGCCGTGCCGTTCTGGCAGCAGGTTGAGTGGGATGGCAAGACCGGCGCCGGAGTGCAGGGAGATGCCGCCTGGGCCTGGCTGCTCAACGTGCAGCACACCTATCTCGCCAACCGTTGCATCGACCTTGGCAAGGGGGCGCCGGAAATCCACGGTAGCTGGTCCCTGCTCAACAACCTGCAGGATTGGCGGTGGACGTGCCGTTAAGTTCGCCCTTGAATCACTCCGGTTATTTGTTGCTAAAAGCCCTGCTGCGTCTGGCAGGGCTGTTATGTCTGGTCTCGGTCGCCACCTTTGTGCTGCTGAGCTACTCCCCCATCGATCCCATCAAGGCCTATATCGGCAACGATCTGCTGCATGTGCCGCCGGAGCAGTACGTCCGCATCGCCGCCCGCTGGGGGCTGGATCAGCCGCTCTGGCTGCGCTATTGGCACTGGTTTACCCAGGTGCTGCAGGGGGATCTCGGTTACTCCATGCTCTACAACGCGCCTGTGGGTGAAGTCGTAGGCCAGCGCTTTGCCGCTTCCTTCCTGCTGCTGACGGGCGCCTGGCTACTCTCCGGATTTTTCGGGATTTTGCTGGGCCTCTGCGCCGGTCGTTATCTCAATCGCTGGCCCGATCACCTGATTTGCCGCTTTGCCTACCTGCTCGCCTCCCTGCCCACCTTCTGGGTCGGCCTGTTGCTGCTCGCCCTGTTTGCGGTGCACTGGCCGCTGTTGCCGGTCTGCTGCGCCTGGACGCCGGGCCTCTCCGCCGATGAGGCTGATTGGGCTATGCGAGCACGCCATCTGTTGCTGCCGGTGGCGACCTTGACCCTGCTCGGGCTTGGCAACATCGCCCTGCACACCCGGGCGCGGGTGGCCGAGGTGCTGGCGAGCGATTTTATCCGCTACGCCCGCGCTCAGGGGGATGGCGGCTGGCCCATGCTGCGTTTTCATGTGCTGCGCCACGCCCTGACCCCGGCGCTCTGCCTGCAGTTTGCCTCCCTTGGTGAGCTGATTGGCGGATCGCTGTTGGCCGAAAAGGTCTTCTCATACCCGGGGCTCGGCCAGGCCACCGTGGATGCGGGGCTGCGGGGGGATATCCCCTTGCTGATGGGCATAGTGCTCTTTTGCACCCTGCTGGTCTTTATTGGCAACACGTTGGCCAGTTTGCTGCTGGCCCGCATCAATCGGGGTTGGGAGGGCGAGCATGCTGTTTAACCCGCTTCCCTCCTTACTACGTCTGGGCTTTGCGCTGATCTGCCTGCTGTTGCTGGCCAGCTACGGCTGGAGCCTCTCTCATCAGGATGTGCTGATGGATCTGCTGGCGCGCCAGCAACCCCCGTCGCTGGTGCACTGGTTCGGTACCGATCAGATGGGGCGGGATCTCTGGTTGCGGGCCTTTCAGGGCACCCTTACCAGTCTGGAGTTGGGTATCAGCACGGCGCTCTGTAGCGGGCTGCTGGCCATGGTGGCGGCAAGCGTGTCGCTCATTCACCCCAGGTGCGATGCGGCGGTGCGGCTGGTTATCGATGCCATGCTGGCGCTGCCCCATATGCTGCTGTTGATCCTGATCTGCTTTACCGCAGGGGGCGGCATGCGCGGGGTGATCCTGGCGGTGGCGCTCACCCACTGGCCCAAGCTGGCGCTCATTCTCTGCGCCGAGGCACGGCGGATCGCCAGCAGCGACTATGTGGTGCTGGCGCGCTGTCAGGGGATGGGGGCGCTGCGTCGCTGGCGCACCCATCAGCTGCCGGGGCTGTTGCCCCAGTGGTTTATCGGCACCCTGCTGATGTTTCCCCATGCAGTGCTGCATAGCGCGGCGCTCAGTTTTCTGGGATTCGGTCTGGCGGCCCACGAGGCCTCGCTGGGTCTGCTGCTGGCCGATGCCCTGCGATATCTGGCCGGCGGTGGCTGGTGGCTGGCCCTCTTCCCCGGTCTGATGCTACTGACGTTGGTTTTACTGTTTGATCAGGCTACTCGCGCCCTGCAACAACTCTGGTTTGGGGGTGAACAATGCTGAGCTTCGACCATGTGACCATAGAGGCGGCCCACTACTCCTGGTTGGGACGACGGCGATGGCAGCCCCTGCTGACCGATATCAGCCTGCAATTGGCGCCGGGGGTGATCGTCGCGCTGGTGGGGGGGAGTGGCGAGGGCAAGAGCCTGCTGCTGCAAAGTGCCCTGACCCTGCTGCCGGATAACCTGCGCATGCGCGGCACTATTTCGCTCGATGGTACCCCCCTGTGCGACGCCAGTCGTGCCCGTTTGCGCGGCCATACCCTCTGCTATGTACCGCAGGGGGTGAGCGCCCTTAACCCGCTGCTGACTGTCGCACGCCAGCTGGGCCGCGCGGCTTGTCTCTGTGGTCAGAGCGGCTCGCGTGAGCGACTCGGCCAGCAGTTGCTGCGCTACCAGCTGCCCGCGACCACCTTGGACAGATTCCCGCGCCAGCTCTCCGGCGGCATGGCCAAGCGTATTCTGGCCTGCACCGCGGCGCTCGGCGGTGCCCGCTACATTCTGGCAGACGAGATCACCGCCTGGCTCGACGAGGAGCTGGCCTGTCTGCTGCTCGGCCAGTTGCGTGAATTGGCCAATCAGGGCAGCGGTATCCTCTGGGTGACCCACGATCTGGCGCTGGCGGCCCGCTTCGCCGATCGCATCGTGGCGCTGCATCAGGGGCAGGTGAGCGATACCTTGAGCTGCCACCATCTGCGCCAGGGGCAGGGGAGCGAGATGCTCAGAGCTCACTGGCAGGCGCTGCCGGAGTTCAACGCGCTCTTCTCTGTGCCGGAGGTCTCCTGATGCTGGAAGTACGAAATCTCACCATCGCCCAGGGGGAACGCCCCCTCTGGCAGGGATTGTCGCTGACGGTGAAAGCGGGCGAACGGCTCGGCATCTCCGCCCCGAGCGGCCATGGCAAGACCACCCTGGGGCGGGTATTGGCCGGTTGGCAACCGGTTCGTGCAAGCGGGCAGATCCTGCTGGATGGGCAGCCGGTGCCTGAACAGGTAAAAGGTTATAACCCCATCCAGCTGGTGCCCCAGCACCCGGAACTCACCTTCAATCCCTATCGCACCACCGGGCAGGCGCTGTGGGATGTGTGGCGCCCCGATGACGCCATGCTGGCCCGCTTTATGGTCAAGCCTGAATGGCTTGGTCGTAAACCCGGTCAGCTCTCCGGTGGCGAGTTAGCCCGCATCGCGCTGCTGCGCGCCCTCGATCCCCGCACCCGGTTGCTGATTGCCGACGAGGTGACCGCCCAGCTGGATCCGCAGATTCAGCGCCAGCTCTGGCGGGAGTTGATGGTTGAGTGCGAGCAGCGTGGACTGGGCATGGTGATCTTCAGTCACCAGCAGGCATTATTGCGCCAGATCTGCCATCGGGTGCTGCGCTTTGGTGAGGTGCAGCCCGTGACTGGTGTATTGGCTGAAAATGCGGCCTGAGGGTTAGTTCCCCCTCATCCCCAGCCCTTCTCCCGCAAGGGGAGAAGGGAGCATAAGGTGCCATTTCGCCAGGCTCGGGGTTTAGGGTTTGGAGAACCTCGATGTGTGAAAATATGGCTGGTTGTTATGCTCGAAGCCCCCTGAGGGGCTTGAGGGCGTTGTATAGCCGCGGCATCCACAAACCGGTTCCCTCTCCCTGGGGAGAGGGCCAGGGTGAGGGCGCGCGAGTATGAAACGCTGACCATTCTGTACAGAGAGAATCGTTGGCAAAGCGCGCAGATAAAAGAGAGGGAGGCATCAGCCTCCCTCTTTTGTTTTCTACCGTTATCAGCGGCGTTTAACCGGTTCAGGCACTGGCCAGCCAGCTCAGCCAGGCATCCATCCCTTCGCCTGTAGTGGCGCTGACCTGGATCACCTGAATATAGGGGTTGACCCGTTTGGCGTTCTCGATGCAGCGGGCCACGTCAAAGCTGACGTAGGGCAGCAGCTCGATCTTGTTGATCACCATCAGCTGGGCGGCGGCAAACATGTCCGGGTATTTCAGCGGCTTCTCTTCCCCCTCGGTGACAGAGAGGATCGCTACCTTGTACTTCTCGCCGAGATCGAAGCTGGCGGGGCAGACCAGATTGCCCACGTTCTCGATAAAGAGGATGCCCCCTTGATTGGCGGGCAGCTGGTGGCAGGCGTCGTGAACCATTTTGGCATCCAGATGGCAACCCTTGCCGGTGTTGATCTGCACGGCAGGGACACCGGTGGCACGGATGCGATCCGCATCGGCACTGGTCTGCTGATCCCCTTCAATCACCGCGCAGGGGCGCTTGTTGGCCAGCTGGCGCAGGGTTTCGCACAGCAAAGTGGTTTTGCCTGAACCCGGGCTAGAGACCAGATTGAGCACCAGCTGGTCGGCAGCCGTGAAGTGTTCGCGGTTGTGGGCCGCCAGCGCGTTGTTCTTGGCCAGCACATCCATCTCGATGGCGATCAGCTGGCGCTGCCCCATACCGGGGACCGACAATCCCGCTTCCCCTTTGCCATAGTGCAGATCACCCTGCTGATGGTCATGGTCATGGTCATGGTCATGGGGATGCGCGTGGGAATGGCCGTGTTCATGAGAGTGGGCATGATCATGATGATGGTCGTGAGGGTGATCATTGTGGTGCTCATGAGGCTGATTATGCTCCTTGTGGCTCACGGGAGCCCGCACCCCGTGGTAGTGGTGATGGACATCCCCCTGATGGTGATAGTGGTGGTGAATGATCAGAGTGCGCGGCGCACTCTGCTCGTGATCATGATGATGATGGTCGTACTCATGACCATGTTCATGGTGATGTTCATGCTCGTGATGATGCTCATGATCGTGCTCATGGCCGGCGATCCGCGCCTGGCCGCATCCGCATACGCTACACATATCAACTTACCTCGATGTCGGTGATGCGCAGGCTATCACCCTGCGCGACTCGTAATTTGTATCCGCCACACTCGGGACAGGCCTGCCCGCGCTCGGTGAGGGTGACCGTCTTGTTGCAGTCATAACACCAGGCCTCTGCCGCCTGGTGCTGAAAGTGCAGCTGGGCTCCTTCGACGGCGGTGCCCTTGGCGGCGGCCTCGAAACAGAAGGCAATGGTGTCCGGGTCGACGCAGGAGAAGCTGCCGACCTCGAGCCAGAGGGCGGTCACCTTGGTAAAGCCCCGCTGGGTGGCCTGCTCGGCCGCCAGATCGATGGCAGCCATGGCCAGAGACATTTCGTGCATGGTAGCTCCTTAACCGATAGGGGGAGGAGCTGTGACTCCTCCCTGTAATTGACGTAACGGCATGGTTGCTCAACAGATCCGCGGCAGCAGCTCCCCCTGCGGTAGCTCCAGATAACGGCGGCTGCCCCAGGGGTTGTTCAAGATCACCTTGTGGCGATCGCTCGCCTGCACCACGCCGATCTGGCTGGCGGCGGGGTTGAATTGCCGCAAGATGCCCAGCGCGTCCCGCGCCTGTTCGGCGGGCAGGGCCAGCACCATGGTTCCCTCGTTGGCGAGATCATGGGGCTCGAAACCGTAGAGCTCGCACAGGCCGCGCACCGGATCGCACACCGGAATGGCGGACTCCTCCAGTTCGATGGCCACCTGGGAGGCGCAACTCCATTCGTTGAGTACGGCGGCAAGGCCACCGCGGGTGGCATCGCGCAGGGCGTGAGGGGTAATACCCGCTTTTAGCAGCGCTTCGACCTGCGGCCAGAGGGTGGTGCAGTCGCTCTTGAGATCGGATCCCAGTTGCAGGGCGTCGCGGGCCATCAGGATGCAGGCGCCGTGGCTGCCGATATCCCGCGACACCAGAATGGCGTCACCGGCCTTGAGGTTGCGTACCGAGATGCCCCGGCTCTGCTCAGGCAGAGGGAAGGTGCCGACCCCGCAGGTGTTGATAAAGATCTTGTCGGCTGCCCCCTTGGGTACCACCTTGGTATCGCCGCAGACGATGCGGGCGCCGCTGTTGGCAAGCTCGGTCGCCATCGACTCGACGATGCGGGCCAGATCGGCGTAGGGGAACCCCTCCTCGATGATAAAGCTGCAGCTCAGATACTCGGGCTTGGCCCCCATCATGGCGAGATCGTTGACCGTACCGGCGATGGCCAGCTTGCCGATATCGCCCCCCTCGAAGAAGAGCGGCGAGACGGTAAAGCTGTCGGTGGTGAAGGCGACGGGGCCGCTCACCGGCAGCAGGGCGGCATCTTCACCGCGCAGCAGGATCTCGTTGCCAAAGTGGCGAAAGAAGAGCTGGTTGATCAGCTGGTTCATCTCGACACCGCCGCCGCCGTGGCTTAACTGAATTTCTCTCATCGGGTCTGGTTCTCCACAAGATTGCAGAAACAGGCTGGTTCATCTCTCCTCATCACCCGACCGCCGTGGCTTGACTGAATTTCTCTCATTGGATCCCCATATATCGGTAGTAGGCATTGCAGGCCCCCTCGGAGCTCACCATGCAGCTGCCCATAGGCTGGGTCGGGGTGCAGCCCCGGCCAAAGACGTTGCACTGGTTCGGCTTGGCGAGCCCGCGCAGGATATCGGCGCACTGGCACGCCTTGTGATCGTCGATGGGGGTCTGATCAAGCTGGAAGTAGCGCTCCGCATCGCGCTTGGCGAAGGCATCGCGCAGGCGCAGGGCGGAGGCGTTGATATCCCCCAGACCTCGCCAGCGAAAGTGCTCGCGGGTCTCGAAAAAGCGCTCGACCAGCCACTGGGCGGCTTTATTGCCGCTGGCGGTGACGGCGCGGCTGTACTGCACCTCCAGCGCGTAGCGACCCTCAACTTTCTGGCGCACCATCATCAAGAGCGCCTCCATCACGTCCACCGGCTCGAAACCGCTCACCACCACAGGCACCTGATAGCGATCGACGATGGGCAGGTAGATATCGGCGCCGGTGATGACGCTGACGTGAGAGGGGCCGATAAAGGCGTTCACCTTGGCAACGCCGTCGGCCATCACCGCATGAATGGCGGGCGGCACCAGCACATGGTTGATATGAAACAGGAGGTTCAGGGCCCCTTGCTCTTCAGCGGCAGCCAGCAAGGCTGCGGTCATGGGGGTGGAGGTCTCGAAACCGATGGCGAAGAAGACCACGGTTTTCTCCGGATTCTCTTTGGCGATACGCAGGGCATCGAGGGGGTCATAGACGGGGCGGATATCGCTCCCCTTGGCGCGCTGCTGGGCCAGCGTGCCCCTGGAGCCCGGCACCCGGATCATGTCCCCCAGGGTGACCAGAATGACGCTGGGCTGGCTCGCCAGCTCGATGGCCTGATCGATGCGCTCTTTGGGCATGATGCAGACCGGGCAGCCGGGGCCGTGGACAAACTCGATGCTGGCGGGCAGCAGCTGGTGCAGGCCGTACTTCATGATGGTGTGGGTATGGCCGCCGCACACCTCCATCACCCGCAGCGGCTCGGGCAGATCTTTGGCCAGTTCGGTGATCTGGGCGGCGAGGGCGCGGATCACCTCGGGCTGGCGAAAGCCCTGGAACAGGTCATTCAAGGTCAGCATGGCAAGATATCCTGTTTGGGCATCAGGGCCACCATCTGGCGGAAGCTCTCGAGGCTGGCCTGCGCCTCCTCTTCGTCAATCTTGCTCATCACAAAGCCGATATGGAGCAGCACATAGTCGCCCACCTGGAGAGGCTCTTCGAGCAGCATGCAGCTGACGCGCCGCTGCACCCCCAGGGTATCGACGGTGACGCAGTTATCTTCGGGGTGCAGCTGCACCACCTGAGAGGGGATGGATAGACACATGAATTTCAGGACTCCGACAAGGTGGCACAACCGGCTGTGGCAGGCTGATGCGTGGCAAGATGGTGGATGGCAAACCAGAGCTGACCGGCGGCGATGCCACCGTCATTGAGCGGCAGGGTTTCGCTGGTCAATACCTGCCGGCCGGCTGCTTCGAGAGCGGGCACCAGCTGATCCATCAGCACCCGGTTTTGAAAGACGCCGCCCCCGAGTACCACCGGATAGCCGGGGAAGCGCTCGGCAAGGGCGATGACCAGAGCGCTGATGGCGCGGATAAAACCGGCGGCCAGGCTGGCGGTTGAGGTGCCTTGACGCCGCTCGCTGACAAGGGTATTGATGAGCTCGGCCCACTCGATCTGCAGTGGCCCTTCCGCTGATTGGCTGAGGTCAAAGGCGAGGGGGAAGGGCTGTTCATCGGGGGCCAGCTGCAAGGCAGCCGCCTCCAGCAAGAGTCCCGCCTCGCCCTCGTAATCCGGGGTGTTGATCACCCCCAGCAGCGCCGCCACCGCATCGAACAGCCGACCGATGGAGCTGGTATAAGGGGCGTTGCGACTCAGCTGCCAGAGCTGGTGCAGGTTGCTGATCCGCTTAAGGGGCAGTTGCTTGATCAACGGAATATCAAGGGCACTGATCTGCTCAGGAGTGTGCGATTCAAACAGCAGCCCCAGCAGCTGGCGCACCGGCTCGCGAATGGCCGCCTCGCCGCCGATCAGCTTGAAAGGCGCGAGGTGGGCAACACGATCGAAGCCCTTAACGTCTGCGATCAGCAGCTCGCCGCCCCAGAGGGTGCCGTCATCGCCAAGGCCGGTGCCATCGAAGGCAACACCCAGCACCGGGCCCGTGATGTTGTGCTCGGCCATCACCCCCAGCAGGTGGGCGTGATGGTGCTGTGCTTCGAGGTGGGTTGCATTGTGATCGCGGCAATAGCCCTTGGCCCACTGGTGGCTGAGGTAGCCGGGGTGGCGATCCGAGACCAGCAGCTGGGGTTTGAGATCGTAGAGATCGCGAAAGGTCGCCAGGGTCTGCTCGAAGTGCTCCTGCATCGGCAGGCTGTGCAGATCGCCGATATAGGGGCTGTAGATGCGCTGGCGGCCGAAGGCGAGCGCCAGCTGGTTCTTCTGTTGCGCCCCGACTGCCAAGAGCGGCACCTTGACCGCCTCTTGTAGGCTGGGGGTGCAGGGGGCATAGCCCCGGGCGAGGCGCAACGTCTGACGTCGCCCGCCTGCCCACTGCACCAGACTGTCGTCGCACGGGTGCAGGATGGGGCGGTTGTGATCCAGGATGCCGTCAATCTCACTGCCGAGTTCCCTGACTACTGCCTCACAGTCGATCAGGATAGGGCTGCCGCGACCATTGGCGCTGGTGGCCACCAGCGGCATGGCGCAGGCATCCAGCAGCAGCTGATGGAGCGGGGTATAGGGGAGCATGATGCCGAGGTAGGGGATGCCGGGGGCGATCCCCTCGGCCAGCAGCGCGGTTGTCAGTAGGGATTCTGAGAGCCGATCATCGTTAATGCGCTTGCGCAGCAAGGTGATGGGTCTGGCCTGAGAGGTGAGCAGCTTCCACTCGTCTTCGCTGCCGGTGACATGCAATTTGGCCTCGGCAAGGGAGCCCATCATCACCGCCAGCGGCTTGCGCTCGCGCCGCTTGAGCTGGCGAAGCCGCGCCACGGCAGAGTCGCTTCGGGCATCACATATCAGGTGATAACCCCCCATTCCCTTGACCGCAATCAGCGCCCCCGCTTGCAGGGCGCGGGCGGCTGTGTGCAGCGCATCCTCGCGCTCGGCCAAGGCATCGCCACGGCCATTTCGCCAGCTTAGATGGGGCCCGCACTCGGGGCAGCTCACCGGCTGGGCGTGGTAGCGTCTATCCAGCGGGTTTTCATAGGCCGCCTCACAGCGCGGGCACATGGCAAAGCCTGCCATGGCAGTATGGGGTCTGTCGTAGGGGAGGCGGCGGATAATGGTGTAGCGCGGGCCGCAGTGGGTGCAGTTGGTAAAGGGGTAGTGGTGGTGGCGATCGCTTGGATTGGCCACGTCCGTGGCGCATGCCTCGCACATCCCCTGATCCGGCGAAATGGCGACCGTGGCCGCGCTCTGCTGCTGGCTCGCTTTAATTCGAAACTGGTCATGAAATTGGCCATCGAAGTCGGGATCATGAGCGAGGGGCAGTTCCCGCTCTCTGAAATGATCGATGCGGCTTAAGGGCGGCGCCAGTTCCCGCAGTTCGCGGGCAAAGCTGGCCAGTTGCTCGGCGGAGCCTTCGGCGCCAATGGTGACGCCGTTGGCATCGTTCAACACATAACCGGCAAGGCCGTGGCGCAGCGCCAGCCCATAGACGAAGGGGCGAAAACCGACCCCCTGCACGATACCGTCTATATGAAATTCCCGGCGCAGTCGAAGGCGTGTCGACGTGGTCATGGCGCCATCCAAAGAGGGGCCAGCGCCCCTCCCTGATAACCGGGGGGCAGGGAACCCTCCCTCATGACAGGGAGGCTGGGGAGGGCCGACAGGGGCGGCCATCCGGCGATCATCCTGGGGGATGTCATGCGATATCGAACTCCCATCTGCTGGCCTGCCGCCACGGCATGGGCCATCGGGTGCAACGAACGGGGGGCAACGGGCTGCGTCGCGATAGAAGGGGCGTAGCCTGGGCAGGGGAGGGAAGCGGGCCTCTTATCCTGCCGCGGGGGCCAAGTTTACCGGGGCCCTGGTCCCCAATACCTTGATCTCGCCCCTGTTTGAGTGCCAGATGCGGCGCTTCTTTGCGATCCTGTGAGCCTGCTCCGCCAGCGATCGGCGTGTGAGAACTGGCGGCGCCGCACCCCCGGGGCGCTGAACCGGCCCCTGAAGGGGGCAAATCGAGGATGGCGGGGCCAACACGCAGGTTTTTTGTTTGGTTTTATTTAACGATTGCGGTCAATCGAGTGGAAAAATTGAACACCTTGGGGGCTGTTTTACCCCTTGCGGGGGCTGGCGGGGGCCTGCCGGCCCTGAAAAACGGAGGTCAGTCCGGTTTCCCGGTGCGTCTCGGCGGCGAGGCGCCTGCGGGCGGGATCTGCCATTGGCGGCCCTGGGCTGGTATAGTCCTGCGCCAACAAAAGAGGTTGGAGAGACGGCTTGCCGATGCCCCTGGGGCGGCGCCTCTCTTCGCGGCATCAAAGGATATCCCCATGAAATTCAGTCCCCTGCTCGATGAGATGATGAAGGCGCTGCAGGTCTTGCCGGGCGTGGGCCCCAAGTCCGCCCAGCGCATGGCGTTCACCCTGCTGGAGCGCGAGCGCAGCGGCGGTCTGCGTCTGGCCTCCCTGCTCAACCGGGCGCTCACCGAAATCGGTCATTGCAGCCACTGCCGCACCTTTACCGAGAACGATCGCTGCGAGATCTGCGCCAATCCCAAGCGCGAGGAGAACGGCCTGCTCTGCGTGGTGGAGAGCCCGGCGGACGTGGCGGCCATCGAGCAGACCGGCCAGTTCTCCGGCCGTTACTTCGTGCTGATGGGCCACCTGTCGCCCCTTGACGGCATCGGCCCCGAGGAGCTGGGGCTCGATATCCTGGAGCGCCGCCTGCAAGAGGAGCAGATCAAGGAGCTGATCCTCGCCACCAACCCCACCATCGAGGGGGATGCCACCGCCTGGTACATCGCCGACATGGCCCGCACCGCCGGGGTGGAGGTGAGCCGCATCGCCCACGGTGTGCCGGTGGGCGGGGAGCTGGAGCTGGTGGATGGCACCACGCTCTCCCACTCCCTGATGGGGCGCCAGCGCCTGAGCTAAAGAGGCCACGAACCCCACCCCGGCCCTCCCCTTGGCAGGGGAGGGATCAATGGATCTTGCCCCACTCCTCCCTTTGGCAGGGGAGAAAGCAACGAACCCCGCCTCAGCCCTCCCCTTGATAGGGGAGAGAGCAATGGACCCCACCCCAGCCCTCCCCTTGGCAGAGGAGGGGGCTACGAATCCCACCCCTCCTATGTCAGGGGAGAGCAAGGCTGACCCCGCTATTGGCTCCCCTCTCGATTCCAATCTGACCCTCCTCGCCAGACAGGGGATGGCAGTGCACCTCCCCCTTGTGAAGGGGGAGGCCGGGAGGGGGTTGCCTGTGTGGGCCAAGCGAGGGGCCGGTGTGCAAATTTGCTCTCAAGTTTGCACGCAAGCCCCTTGATATTTGAAAGGCCAACCCCATCTAGCTTGGGAATCTGTTCAACCCGACGTTTTGAGGACTGGTCGATGACCCAAAGTGTTCACGCCGAAACCCACGGCTTTCAGACTGAAGTCAAACAACTGCTGAGCCTGATGGCTCACAGCCTCTACTCCAACAAAGAAGTATTCCTGCGCGAGCTGATTTCCAACGCCTCCGATGCGGCGGACAAGCTGCGCTTCAAGGCGCTTTCCGATGCCTCTTTGTTCGAAAACGACGGCCAGTTGCGCGTGCGCCTGGTGGTGGACAAAGAGAACAAGACCCTGACCATTTCGGACAACGGCATCGGCATGACCCGTGACCAGGTGATCGAGCACCTGGGCACCATCGCCAAGTCCGGCACCGCCGAGTTCTTCAAGAACCTCTCCGGTGACCAGGGCAAGGATTCCCAGCTGATCGGCCAGTTCGGGGTGGGCTTCTACTCCGCCTTCATCGTGGCCGACAAGGTGACCGTGGTCTCCCGCGCCGCCGGCACCGCGCCGGAGCAGGGCGTGCAGTGGGAATCACAAGGGGAAGGCTCCTTCACCGTGGCTGACGTGACCAAAGCCGGTCGCGGCACCGACGTCATCCTGCACCTGCGCAGCGATGAAGAGGAGTTCCTGGACGACTGGCGCCTGCGCTCCGTGGTCAGCAAATATTCCGACCACATCAGCGTGCCGGTGGAGATGTTCAAGGAGGGTACGCCGGATCGGGAAGAAGACGGTGAAACCATCGTCGGCACCCCGGGGGAGTGGGAGCAGGTCAACCGCGCCACCGCGCTCTGGACCCGCAACCCGAAGGACATCAAGGACGAGGAGTACCAGGAGTTCTACAAGCACGTCGCCCACGACTTCGAAGATCCGCTCCTGTGGGGTCACAACCGGGTGGAAGGGGCCCAGGAGTACACCAGCCTGCTCTACATCCCGGCCCGTGCGCCGTTCGATCTCTACAACCGCGAACAGAAGCACGGCCTGAAACTCTACGTGCAGCGCGTCTTCATCATGGACGACGCCGAGCAGTTCATGCCGACCTACCTGCGCTTCGTGAAAGGGGTGCTGGACTCCAACGATCTGCCGCTCAACGTCAGCCGTGAAATCCTGCAGGACAACAAGGTGACCGCCTCCCTGCGCAAGGCCTGCTCCAAGCGCGTGCTCACCATGCTCAACAAGCTGGCGAAAGACGATGCCGAGAAGTACGCCAAGTTCTGGAGCGAGTTCGGCAATGTGCTCAAAGAGGGCCCGGCCGAGGATTACGCCAACCGGGAAGAGATCGCGAAGCTCTTGCGCTTTGCCAGCACCGCTGGTGAGGGCGAAGCCCAGACCGTGTCGCTCGAGGATTACGTTGGCCGCATGAAGGAAGGTCAGCAGAAGATTTACTACATCACCGCCGACTCTTATGCCGCTGCCAAGAACAGCCCGCACCTCGAGATCTTCCGCAAGAAGGGCGTCGAAGTGCTGCTGATGTGGGAGCGGGTGGACGAGTGGCTGATGAGCCACCTGACCGAGTTCGACGGCAAGCAGCTGGTCTCCGTCACCCGTGGCGAACTGGATCTCGGGGATCTGGAAGACGACGCCTCCAAGCAGGCGCAGGAAGAGGCCGAAAAAGCCAACGCCGGTCTGGTGGAGCGGGTCAAGAAGAGCCTCGGGGAGGCGGTGAAAGAGGTGCGCGTCACCCACCGTCTGACCGACTCTCCGTCCTGCATCGTCACTGACGCCCACGGCATGAGCACCCAGATGATCAAGCTGATGCGCGCCGCCGGTCAGCCGGTGCCGGAGCAGAAGTACATCCTGGAGCTCAACCCCGACCATGCCTTGGTGAAGAAGCTCGGCACCATCGAGGATGAGAGCCTGTTTGGCGAGTGGGTCTCCCTCCTGCACGAGCAGGCCCAGCTGGCGGAGCAGGGTGGCCTCAATGATCCGGCGAGCTTCGTCTCCCGTATCAACCGTCTGCTACTCCAGGCGTGATGTGATTGTGATTGGCCCACTGCATGACAGTGGGCTTTTTTTTGGCCGTTCCCCTCTGGTGCGCTGCTGCATTTTCAATCATTTTTCGTGGTCGTCGTCTGCGTCTTTGGTCGCAGAGACGGGGCGGGAGTGTGGTGATAATCTGGCCACTCACACGGGGCGAGCTTGTTAATACGGGCGAAAACGTGTAGTTTTTTGCCTTCTCAAGAATTGAATAACCAATCAACTAGGAGCGTGTATGCGCATTGTTCTGTTGGGAGCTCCGGGCGCCGGCAAGGGTACCCAGGCTCAGTTCATCATGGAAAAACACGGTATTCCGCAGATCTCCACCGGCGACATGCTGCGTGCGGCGATCAAGGCGGGTACCGAGCTGGGCCTCAAGGCCAAAGCCGTGATGGACGCAGGTCAGCTCGTCTCCGACGACATCATCATCGGCCTGGTCAAAGAACGCATCGCGCAACCGGATTGCGCCAACGGCTTCCTGCTGGACGGCTTCCCACGCACCATTCCCCAGGCGCAAGCCATGAAGGATGCCGGTGTGACCGTGGACTTCGTGCTGGAGTTCGACGTGCCGGACGAAGAGATCGTCAAGCGCATGAGCGGCCGCCGCGTGCACTCCGGCTCCGGCCGTACCTACCACGTGGTGTTCAACCCGCCGAAAGTGGAAGGCAAGGATGACGTGACCGGCGAGGATCTGGTGATCCGTGCCGACGACGAAGAGACCACAGTGCGCAAGCGTCTGGATGTCTACCATCAGCAGACCGCGCCGCTCATCGGTTTCTACGGCAAGGAAGCGGAAGCGGGCAACACCCGTTACGTCAAGATCGACGGCACCCAGCCAGTGGATTTGGTCAGCCAGCAACTGGCCGCCATTCTCGGTTAAGCCATTCATGGCCGGCAGGACGCAGCCGTTCGCTGGCTGGCTACGAGGGTGAGAAAAGGGTCCATACCGGGCCCTTTCTTGCATTCCATTCCCATGACACAGAACGACAGGATGCTAACGTGACCACGAAAACCGGGATCTTGCTGGTCAATCTGGGTACCCCGGCCGCGCCGACCACGGCGGCGGTCAAGGCGTTTCTCAGCCAGTTTCTGCACGATCAGCGGGTCGTCGACCTGCCGCGCTACCTCTGGTGCCCCCTGCTTCACTTCATCATCCTGCCGACCCGCTCCCCCAAGGTGGCAAAGCTCTATCAGCAGGTGTGGACCGAGCAGGGTTCCCCCCTGATGGTCATCAGCCAGCAGCAGCGCGCGGCCCTGGAGCACGAGCTCAAGCGGGAAGGGGTCGAGGTGCCGGTGGCGCTCGCCATGACCTATGGCGCTCCGTCGCTGGCCGACGGCTGGCAGGCCCTCAAGGCCCAGGGGGTCAACCGGGTGATCCTGCTGCCGCTCTATCCCCAGTATTCGGTCAGTACCACCGCCTCGGTGTTCGACGCCTGGGCCAGGGCGATGAAAACCGAACGCAATCTGCCGGTGGTGCGGCTCATCCGCGATTACCATGCCCACCCGGAGTACATCCAGGCGCTGGCCATGAGCGTGCGTCGCCACTGGGAGCAGCACGGCCAGGGGGAACATCTGCTGATGTCCTTCCACGGCATTCCCGAGCGCTACGAGCGGGAAGGGGATCCTTATGGTCATCAGTGCAGGCGCACCGCCGCCCTGCTGGCGGAGGCGCTGGGGCTGGCCCCGGAGCAGTGGACCGCGAGCTTCCAGTCCCGCTTTGGCAAGGAGGAGTGGCTCAAGCCCTACACGGACCTGACCGTGGGCGAATTGCCCTCTCGCGGCCTCAAGCGGCTCGATGTCATCTGCCCGGCCTTCTCGGCGGATTGCCTCGAGACCCTGGAGGAGATCCAGGTGCAGAACCGGGAGATCTTCATGGCCGCCGGTGGCGAGCAGTTTGAATACATCCCGGCCCTCAACAGCGATCAGGCCCATATCCGCATGATGGTTTCCCTCATCTGTCGCGAGCTGGCATGATGGCCGTTCTCATCCGGTGCCCGACGTGGCGGACGTTCGGATTCAACGATAAAGGAGTGTCCTGATGATGCATATCACGCTGATTTACGCCGGCCTGCTCGGGCTCTTGTTCCTGCTGCTCTCCTTCTGGGTGGTCAAGCGCCGCGCCCAGTTCAGGGTGATGATAGGGGAGGGGGAAGCCCCCGAGATGCTGGCCGCGATCCGCGCCCACGGCAACTTTGCCGAGTACGTGCCCCTCACCCTGCTGCTGATGGCCCTGTGCGAACTGGCGGGGGTCGGGGCGCTCTGGCTGCACCTGGGCGGTGTGCTGCTGCTGGTGGGTCGCATCCTGCATGCCATCGGCATCCAGATCCCCAGGGCTCCCAACATGCCGCGCCTCTTCGGCACCCTCTTCTTCTGGCTGTCGCTGGGGATGTTCTCGGTGCTGGCCCTGGTGCAGGGGCTCTCGGCAAGCTGAATGTCATCCCGCAACACCACCCCGCCACGGGGTGGTTTTTTGTGGCAGCCAAGTCAAACGTTTTCCTCGCAAACCCTTGTCTATACTGACCTCAAAATTCAATCGTGCGACTTTTCGGCGTGGTGGATTGTGTTAAAATCCCGCCCCTCTTTTCCCCAGAGCACAGAAGATTGCCATGAAATTTCCCGGTCAGCGCAAGTCCAAACACTACTTCCCGGTCGACAGACGTGATCCCCTGATCCCGCAGAATTCCCAGCTCACCGAACTGGGCAAGGCCTATGTAGTGGGCATCGATCAGACTCTGGTGGATATCGAAGCCCATGTGGACGAAGACTTCCTGAACCGGTACGGCCTGAGCAAGGGCCACTCCATGCTCATCTCCGACGAGGTGGCGGAGCTGGTCTACGACGAGCTCAAGGCCAACAACATGGTGGTGAGCGAATTTGCCGGCGGCACCATCGGCAACACCATGCACAACTACTCCGTGCTGGCGGACTCCCACTCCATCCTGCTTGGCGTCATGAGCCAGGACATCCGCATCGGCAGCTATGCCTACCGCTATCTGTGCAACACCTCCTCCCGGGTCAACCTCGACTACCTGCAGCCGGTGGACGGCCCGGTCGGGCGCTGCTTCACCTTCATCACCGAAGGGGGAGAGCGCAGCTTTGGCATCAACGCCGGCAAGATGGATCACCTAGATGTGGACCACATCCCCGAGACCATCATCAAGGAGGCCTCGGCCCTGGTGATCACCGCCTACCTGGTGCGCGGCGCCGACGGCACGCCCATGAAGGAGGCCGCCATGGCCGCGGTGCGCTATGCCCGCGAGGCCGGGGTGCCCGTGGTGCTGACCCTGGGCACCCGCTTCGTCATCGACGAGAATCCCCAGTGGTGGCGCGATTTCATCAGCGAGAACGTGACCGTGCTCGCCATGAACGAAGACGAGGCGGAGGCCCTGACCGGGATAAAGGATCCCCTCGGCGCGGCCGACAAGGCGCTGGACTGGGCGGACATGGTGCTCTGCACCGCCGGCCCCATCGGCCTCTACATGGCGAGCTACACCGACGAGGACTACAAGCGCGAGACCACCCACACCCTGCTGCCCGGCGTCATCCCCGAGTTCAACATGTACGAGTTCAGCCGCCCCATGGCCCGGGACAAGTGCCGCAAGCCTGCGCGTATCTACTCCCACATCTCCCCCTACATGGGCGGCCCGGAGAAGATCAAGAACACCAACGGGGCAGGGGACGGGGCGCTGTCCGCCGTGCTGCACGACATGGTGGCGAACGCCTACCACCGCATGAACGTGCCGAACTCCGCCAAGCATCTCTCGGAATTCCTGACCTACTCCTCTCTGGCCCAGGTGTGCAAGTACGCCAACCGGGTGAGCTACGAGGTGCTGGCCCAGAGCAGCCCGCGCCTCTCCCGCGGGTTGCCGGAGAAGGAAGACAGCCTGGAAGAGGTGTACTGGGAGCGGTGATACCTCTCCCTGTCGACCACGAGAAAGGGTGCCACTGGGCACCCTTTCTTGTTTTTGGGGCTGGATCATGTTTTTGGCATCGCTTTTGCTGACATCGTGGACAGCCCGCGTCGCGGCGGCATACCTTGTGTTAAGGATATGTAGCTGCTGCGGGGCGAGGGTATGTTGAGACAATGGAGTATCGGTCGGCGTCTGTCGCTGGTGACCCTGATGGTGCTGGCGCTGCTGGGACTGCTGCTGTTCTTCTGCCTGCAGATCTATCAGCAGGGGCTGATGGGGGAGAAGAGCCGCCAGACCCAGGCCCAGGTGGAGACCGCCTACAGCCTGGTGGCGGGGCTGGAAGCCAGGGTGCGCAAGGGGGAGATGGACGAGGCGAGCGCCAAGGCCGAGGCGCTGGCGCTGATCAAGGGGTTGCGTTACGGCAACGATGACTACTTCTGGATCAACGACAGCCACCCCACCATGGTGATGCACCCCATGAAACCCGAGCTGGACGGCAAGGATCTCTCCGGGGTGGAGGACAAGCAGGGGCTCAGGCTGTTCGTCGCCTTCGCCGATCTGGCCCGGGCCCAGGGCGCGGGGGAGGTGGCCTACTACTGGCCCAAACCGGGGGTGGACGAACCGGTACGCAAGATCTCCTACATCAAGCGCTTCGCCCCCTGGGACTGGATCATCGGTACCGGCGTCTATGTGGACGACGTCGAGGCCCAGTACCGGGAGGTGCTGCACACCCTGCTGGGGATCGGGCTGGTGCTGGCCCTCCTGCTGTTTGCCGTGGTCGGCCTCATTGTGCGCAGCATCGTCGTGCCCCTCTCCCGCTCGGTCTCGGCCCTTGGCAACATCGCCAGGGGGGAGGGGGATCTGCGGGTACGTCTGCCGGAGTCGGGGCGTGACGAGCTGAGCCAGCTCAGCATCAACTTCAACCTCTTCGCCAGCCAGATGGCGCAGCTGGTGGCCCGCAGCCAGCAGATAGCGGATCAGAACCGGGTGCATGCCCACCAGCTGGCCGAGGTGGTGGAGCGTACCGGCGCCATCGTCACCGGCCAGGAGCAGGATACCCTGCGGGTGGCCAGCGCCATGGAGCAGATGACGGTGAGCAGCCGCGAAGTGGGCCAGCACGCGGCCCAGGCCGCCGACGCGGCGGACTCGGCCCTCAATCTGGCCCAGCATGGCCGCGAGGTGGTGGTCCAGACCCGGGAGTCCATCAGCCAGTTGGCGGACGAGATGGTGGAGACGGTGCAGGCGGTGAGCCGCCTCGAGCAGGAGACTCAGCAGATTGGCTCCGTGCTCGACGTCATTCGCGGGGTGGCGGAGCAGACCAACCTGCTGGCCCTCAACGCCGCCATTGAAGCGGCACGGGCCGGGGAGCAGGGGCGCGGCTTTGCGGTGGTCGCCGACGAGGTGCGTACCCTGGCGACCCGCACTCACAGCTCCACCGACGAGATCCGGCAGATGATCCAGCGGCTGCAGGAGGGGGCCGGCAAGGTGGTCAGCGGCATCAGCCAGTTGCAGCAGCTCTCCCGCGCGACGGCGGATAGGGCCGGCGATGCGGATGTCGCCATCAATGCCATCGATGGATCCGTCCACACCATTACTGCCATGAATGGGCAGATTGCCACGGCGGCGGCGGAGCAGAGCCGGGCGGCGGAGGAGATCAACCAGCGGCTGGTGGCCATCACCCAGCTGGCGGCGGATGCCCTGGCCCAGAACCGGCTGACCGAGCAGGCATCCGGGCAACTGGCGCTGGCCTGCGACGAGCTGGGGGCCCTGGTGGCGAAATATCGCATCTGACGGCCTTTATCCCCGCTTTTTCGGGATAAGGCTTGAGTCTGGGGGGCTTTTGGGACACCATCTGCCCCATTCTCGGCCAGCCCTGGCCGACAGCCTGCCATTGCTTTGCAAGAGAGAGACCCCATGAGCAAACTAACTGACAATCTTGACGCCAATTTCCAGCTGTTCATCGAAGAAGTCCGCGAGTCGGGTCAGGTGTGGGGTCTGCGCTACGGTGAAGACTGGGTGGTGTGCCGCTCCGCCGAGTTCGAAGATGCGGACGTGATGCCGCTCTGGTCCGCCGAAGGGGATGCCCGCCTGCACTGCGTGGACGAGTGGGCGGATTACGAGCCGGAAGTGATCGAGCTCGAAGAGTTCTTGGACATCTGGATCAACGATCTGGACGAGGATGACGTGCTGGTCGGCCCGAACTGGAACGCCGATCTGGAAGGTCAGGAGCTCGAGCCCATCGAGCTGGCCAAGGCGCTGGTGGAACTGGACGCCTGAGTCTGCCGTCCTGCCGGATTGTGATGAACCGGCCCCCTTCGGGGGGCCGGTTTTTTTATGGCCGCCATGGGCCATGAAAAGGCGATTTGCCTTTGCACCCGTCCCGGGGATGGGTCATCATCAACCCTTTGCCGATCGGGAGGTGCCATGTTTGTCTTTGACGTGACCACGAAGGCGGGGGCGCAGGGGAGGATCCAGGTGCAGGCGCTGGACTGGGGCCAGAGCGGCCCGGTGAGCTTTCAGTGTGACAGCGACGAGCTGGCCCTGGTGCTGCTGAGCGGGTGCCGCTGTGATGCCGTGGGGTACTTCAATCTGCTGGGGGGCTGCAAGCCGCTCTACGTGGAGCAGTGGCTCACCTATTTGCAGGAGCGTGGCCAGCTGGAGAAGGTCACGGCCCGCCAGGAGAGCCCGTCCCAACCCGATTACCTGACCCGGGCCGGGCTGACGGACGACGAGCTCAATGCCCTGCTCGGCCAGATCTACAAGGTGGCCGGGTTCAACCGCCTGCAGATCAACCGCTACCTCAAGCATCGCCACAACCCGACCATGCTGGCGACCCGTTACGATCAGAAGGAGCTGGAGCGCTATCGCCAGCTCAACGACATCATTCTGACCCTGTTGAAGCTGAAACCGTCTCCGTGAAGATCCCCATCTGACCGATCTCCGGCCCCAGCTCCTGGGGCCGGGCGATGAGGTAGCCCTGCAAGCCGTCCACATACATGCTCTGCAGCATCTGCTTCTGGCCTATCTGTTCCACCCCTTCTGCGATCACCAGGCAGCCCATGCGATGGGAGACGTCGACGATCATCCGCACGAACTGCTGATTGGTGAGATCCTGCTCCAGCTCGGTGATGAGACCGGGGTCCAGCTTGATGTAGTCGGGTTTGAGCTCGCGAAACAGGCTGAAGGAGCCGATCCCCTTGCCGAAGTTGCAGATGGCCGAGCGGCTGCCGTGGCGCCTGAGCAGCTCGAACAGCCGCCTGGACCCGGTCAGGTTGCGCTCCAGGTGCTCCTCGTCGAGCTCGAACACCAGGTTGGCCCCGATGTCGGGGTCTTTTTGCAACTGGTGATCCAGCCAGATGAGAAAGGCGCTGTTTTGCAGCAGGGAGCCCGGCAGATTGAGACCCCATCGGCTGTTGTGGCCTCCGAAGGCGCGGTATTGGCGGATGACGTGGCGGATCACCATCTGGGCCAGGCGCAGTACCATGTCCAGCCGCTGCGCCATGGCGAGCAGGGTATCACTTGGCAGCACGGTGCCGTCGCTGCTGCAAAAGCGGGGATAGATCTCGTGATAGGCGAGCATGCCGCGATGCAGGGGCTGGATGGGCTGGCAGGTAAAGTTGACGCTCTCCTGCTCCAGCAGATCGGTCAGCACCTGGGTCCAGTGACGCTGACCCTGCACTTCGACCACCTCGTCGTTCTGCTGGATGGCCCAGCCATTGACCACCTCTGTCTGGGCGCGGGCCAGCGCGAGATCCGCCCGGGCTAGAATGGCCTCTATCTTCTGCTCGCTGCTCAAGCGGGTCATGCCCGAGTAGGCGGCGCTCTCGAGCTCGTGATCGTGCTGATAGCGATCGAAGGCGAGCTTTAGATCCCGTCCCAGCAGATGGGGCGGGATCTGGGCCAGGGGGGGCAGCAGGACGGCAAAATCGGCCCCCGAGATGCGATAGACCCGGTGGCCCGGGAAGCGGCTGACGGTGTGGCTGATGAGGGCGGCGATGTCCCGGATGTAGGCATCCCCGGACTGGAAGCCGCGCTGGGCGTTGAGGGTCCCGAGCTCGGTGGCGCGGATGAGCACCAGGATGGCGGTCTGGGTGTTTTCCTGTTGCAGCAGCTCGGTCAGATCGCGCCGGAAGGCGTGGCGGTTGCCAAGGCCCGTCATCTCGTCCCGGGTCGCCTGATTGTGCAACTCGGTGATCTGGCGGTGGGCATCGATCTCGGCCTCATTGAAGGACGCAAGGAGCTGGCGCAGAGCCGTTTGTGCCTGTACGCTGTCGAGCATGGCGGGATCCCGCTGCTGCAGCGCCAGCAGCCAGCGTTGCTCCTGCCTCGCCTTTTCCCCACGGCGCGCGCTGTGGGTGAGAAAGAGCAGCAGGGCGAATCCCGTCAGGGTGGTCATCAGGACCAGCAGCAGGGTGAGCGGTGAGGCGGGGGGGGCGAGCAGCACTCCCTGTAACAGCAGCATGGGAATGCAGACCAGTGCGCTGACCAGCAGCAGGTTTCCCTCATGTTTATTCAACATCGTTTCATCCTTGATGATGTTCATGATGTAGAAATTCTAACCAAGTCGCTGGCGCAAAACATGAGTACTCACGCAACTCCACGATAAAGCGCCGGCGGAATGCAACTAAATGTGAGTGAAAACACTTTCATGGCCTGTAAAAAAAGCGAAGATGGGTTGAAAACAGCCCCAACAGAGCAGAGGTAGATATGTTGCTAGAACCCGTAGACACCGCCAAAGCACGGCAACTATTGAATCAGAGTATGGCCTTGGTGCTCGCAGGGGGACGGGGCAGCCGCCTGAAGCAGTTGACCGATAACCGCGCCAAGCCCGCCGTCCACTTTGGCGGCAAATTCCGTATCATCGACTTCGTGCTCTCCAACTGCATCAACTCCGGCATCCGCCGGGTGGGTGTGGTGACCCAGTACAAGTCCCACAGTCTGTTGCGCCACCTGCAATCGGGCTGGTCTTTCCTGCGCTACCAGATGAACGAGTTCATCGACTTGCTGCCCGCCCAGCAGCGGGTGGACGAGGTGCACTGGTATCGCGGCACCGCAGACGCCATCTACCAGAACGTCGACATCATCCGTGACTACGGTCCCAAGTACATCGTGGTGCTGGCAGGGGATCACATCTACAAGATGGACTACGCCGCCATGCTGCTCGATCACGTGCGCCTCGGCGCCAAGGTGACGGTGGCCTGTATCGAGGTACCGCGCTGCGAGGCATCGGCCTTCGGCGTGATGGACATCGATGAGCAACGCAAGATCCGCGCCTTCGTGGAGAAACCGGCCAATCCGCCCGCCATGCCGGGCTGCGAGGATCGCTCGCTGGCCTCCATGGGCATCTACATCTTCGAGGCGGAGTACCTCTACCAGTTGCTGGAAGAGGACATCCACAATCTGGAGTCCAAGCACGACTTCGGCATGGACGTGATCCCGCGCATCGTGGGGGAGGGCAAGGCCTTTGCCCATCCGTTCAACATGTCCTGTGTCGGGGCCAAGGAGGGGCAAAAACCCTACTGGCGCGACGTGGGGACCCTGGATTCGTTCTGGGAGGCGAACATGGACCTTGCCTCCGTGGTGCCCGAGCTCGACATCTATGACGAGAACTGGCCCATCTGGACCAGCCAGAACATGTCGCCCCCGGCCAAGTTCGTGCAGGACAGAAACGGCCAGCACGGCATGACCATCAACTCCATGTTCGCGGGGGGCTCCATCGTGAGCGGCTCCTTCGTGCTCAACTCGGTGTTGTTCACCAACGTGCGGGTGCACTCCTTCTGTACCCTGGATCAGGCGGTGATCTTCCCCGGGGTCGAGATCGGGGCTGGTTGCCGCTTGCGCCGGGTGGTGGTGGACAAGGGGTGCAAGCTGCCAGACGGCCTGGTGGTGGGGGAGAACGCGGACGAGGATGCACGCCGCTTCTACCGCTCCGAGCAGGGCATCGTGCTGGTGACCAAGCCGATGCTGGCCAAGCTCGGCTAACCTCGTCGACACAGACAAAAAAAGGGAGCCCTGGGCTCCCTTTCTATTGGTGGTCGATTTATTTCTCGCTGACCAAGGCCTTGCCGGCCATCACCATGGCGGTGCCATGCTTGCCACCGGCGGCGGTCACTTGCGGGACGCCATCTTCGTCGGTGTCGCTGCCGGCACCCTCGATGACGTTCTCGCCGGAGTCGCCGATCCACTCGGCCATCTGCATGCCGCCGTTGACGGTGCCGCGGAACCAGCTCACGTAGCGCTGGGTCAGCTGGGCCAGCTCCAGCTCGGGTGCCTTCTCGGCCCCTTCGTTGCGCAGGTTCAGCATGGCAGAGCGCAGGGCGCCGGAGATGGCGGCCTGGGTCCAGGGGGTGTATTCACCCTGCTTGCCGGCGAGCCAGGTTCCGGCCTTGGCATTGAAGTAGGCCTTGTCGGCGGCGATGAAGAGCTCGCGCGCCGCGGTGCGGTACTTGGCATCCGAGGTGGCCAGGAAGGCGGCGGTCAAGCCGCGGATGGCGGCGAACTGCGCGTCGATGGACTGACCGGCGTCAAGCTTGCCGCCCAGGGTCAGACCGTCATGGACCAGGCCATTCTTGCCCTTGAGGTGGGCGAGGATGAAATCGGCCTGCTTGCGGACCAGTGCGATCGCCTGCTCACCCTGTGGGGTCTTGAGGTTCAGCTCGCCATTGTCACCGGCGGCGTAACCCACAGGCAGCGCATCCTGGGCGCGCTGGAAGATCTGCAGGGCGACCAGGGCGTAGGCGGCGTCGAAGGTGGTGACGTGCCCGGCCTGTTTGCCAGCCTGCCAGCTGTCGACCAGGGTGCCAGCCTTGGGCTCGAAGTGCAGGGCCAGCAGGTTCTTGAAGGTGAGGTTGGAGAGGTTCAGGGCCAGGGAGAAGGCATCGCTGCCCGCCACCGCCTTGCCCAGATCGTTGGTCTGGTTGGCAGCCGGAGCGGCGGCGAACGGGGCACCGTCAAACACGGCGTGGAAGGCCGGGTTCTGATTGGTGTTGGCCGTGCGCTGATCGCTGAAGGCGTAGAACTCGGAGAGGGGCCACAGCAGCATCCAGGCGTCGCGCAACTGGGCGGAGCCGTCCACGACCTCCAGCTTGCCGATGGCACCGGCGTCGTTCTTGCTGGTCTCGGTCACTTTCACCTGATGAGGGAAGTAGACAACCCCCTTGGCCGGATCGTACTGCGGGGTGATTTTGGCGCCCAGGGTCTTGCCGTCAAAGCCGAGCTGACCTTGCAGGATGGCGAGCTTGTCGATGGACTGCTCGGTCAGCATCATGCCGTTGAAGCCGTCGGCGGCAGAAACCCCCAGCTTGTGCTTGCCGTCCTGATCCATGGTGGCGGACGCGGCTTCCACCTCTTCATCGCTCTCAGCTACGTGCATGCCCCCCAGGAAGTCCTGGGACCACATCACTTCCTTGAGCAGGATGCCGCCCACTGCTGCCGGGACCAGCAGGTTGTCACTGCCGCTCCAGCGCAGGGTGGCGTAGTCGCGGAAGTAGGCGGGGACCTGGGTCTTGACGCTCTTCTCGTTGCCCTTGGCGGTCTTGATGGTGATCTGGTCACCGTTGACCGGGGTGGCGTTTACGGCCTGGGCGAACTCCGGGTTGGCGGAGGCGTAGGGCAGGGAGAGGGGATACATGCCCTGGGGAATTTCATCGGCGGGGAAGCCGACGGCCTCTGCCATGGCCAGTACCCGTTTGCCCAGGTCGGCCAGGGTGCCGCCACGGGCCTGGTTTTGCGGCCCGTTGACCAGATGGGGGCCCATGCCGGACTGGTAGTTGAGGGCGTACATTGCCTCTTCGGAGTATTCATAGGATTCGATGCCGGCGGCGAAGTCGAACGGGGTCGGCTCGTCGGCGCGGTTGGCGTCCAGCACATCCAGATCCAGACCGAGGGCCTCGGCCAGCGGCTCGCCGGAGAGCTCGAATTCGGTGTAGGCCAGCATGTTGGCGGCGGTGTTGAACGTCTTGTCCTCCACCTTGACGGCAGCCTGTGCGGCGCTGCTGAGGAGTGCGCAGGCGATCGCCTGCACCAGTACGGTTTTTCTCATGTCCTTCTCACCATATTGTTGATTTTATTATGACGCTTCTCATGAATCTAAATGAGAATGGTGTGCATTATGGGGCAAAGGGCGGGGCTTGAGAAGAAAAAAACCGCGCCCCGGTGGGGTGAAGAGGAGAGGCGCGGCGGCAGGTGTCACATCAGTTTGAAGGGGATGACCAGTCGGCCCGGCTCCACCTTGAGGGCTTCGACCTTGTCCTTGATCCGCGCCTCGTTCTGGCGGCTGCCATCGAGCCGGTAGACGGGGGTCTGGGAGAGGAACAGGGAGAGGGACTGGTTGAAGGTGGGCAAAAGCGGGGAGAGGGCGGTGCCCACGTCCGCCGGCTCTGTCTTGACGGAGAGCAGCTCGAGATCGCGCAGATAGATGGCGCCCTGTTCGGCCACGTAGTCCGGGCGTGCCCGCAGGGAGAGGCGGATCTTCATCTGCTGGCTGCCCAGCGGGCTCGCCACCTGCAGCTCGCCGGCGGCATCCAGCTCGACCTTGTCGGCCTGGCTGCGGCCGATGCGGCTTTGCATGTCATCGAGTCGGATCTTGCTCGACATGATGCCGGGGATCCCCAGCTGTTTCTCGAAGGCGACTCGCTCCTTGAGGTACTGGTTGATCTCCCCTTCGCTGACGCTGTACTGGGTCAGCGAGCAGGCCGCCAGCAGCAGGGCGAAGGGAAGCAGAAGCAGGTGTTTCAACATGGGAGGGTTCCATTTTCGGGGCTGTCACAAGAGGTGGCGCCATCTTAGAGGCAAAGCGGGTTGGCCGCCAGTGGGGCCGCCCTGACCGGTTTCTGTCGCATCCCCCATATGGGGATGGCAATCCGTTTTCATTCGAGTAGCTGTTTCCCTTCACCGCCAGCAGGCCCGCCCTGGCGTCATCCCCGACATACCCACAGACAAGCTCCTGTTTTAACGATGCAAAATCCCATTGACCCCGCGATTTCAAAGCGAGTATTTTACCGCCGCACAAAGTCAAACTGATAATCATTATCATTTTGAATCTTCTTTGAGGGTATGACGTGAAGACTCGAGTAATGGACAATGGCGCACCTGCCGAGGCGAAGATGTCGCCTGATTTCTTGTTTACCTCGTGTCAGGGCACGATCAGTGCCACTGACCTGGGGCAACCCATCACCACCCCCGCCTGCGAGTGGCCCCTGCTGGCACAGCAGATAACCCTGGCCCTCGATGCCGCCAGGGCTGCCGGCCAGACCAACCCTCTGCTGATAGGTGCTTTTGCGTTCGACCAGGCGGAGGCCTCCTGCCTCTATGTGCCCGGCAACTATAAGCGGGGCGAGAAACTGGCCCCGACAGAGCCGTCATCGGTGACAGCGGCTGAGCAGGCCCCCGAGGCCAACAGCGTCATCTCGGTGCAGAGCACCCCGCCGGCCAGCGACTTCCAGGCCTCGGTCAGTGCGGCGCTGGATGCGTTTGCACAAGGCCGGTTGTCCAAGGTGGTGTTGTCGCGCAAACTCACCCTTACCCTGCACCAGCCCGCTGACCCTAAGCAGGTGATGGCCCGTTTGATGGCCCAGAATCCCCACGCCTTCCACTTCTCCCTGCCGCTCGGCCAGGACCGCCGCCTGCTGGGCGCCAGCCCGGAGCTGCTGCTGCGGGTTAGCGGGGGAGAGGTGTTCACCCATCCGTTGGCGGGCTCCGCCAGACGGGTGAGCGAGCCGGCGCAAGACGAAATGGTGGCCAGGGATCTGCTGGCTTCTCGCAAGGATCAGCATGAACACAAGTTGGTGATCGACGAGATCCGCCGGGTGCTGACCCCCCACTGCCGCGAGCTGGCGATCCCCGCTCATCCCTCGCTGATGAGCACGGATACCCTTTGGCATCTGGGCACCCCCATCGCTGGCAGGCTCAATGGCGGCGAGGCGTCGGTGCTCTCCTTGGCCTGCCAGCTGCATCCCACCCCGGCCCTGTGCGGCTATCCCACCGAACTCGCCCGCCAGTTCATCCGCGAGCAGGAGCCCTTCCGGCGAGCCCTGTTCAGCGGCATCGTTGGCTGGTGCGACAGCCAGGGCAACGGCGAGTGGGCCGTGGTGATCCGCTGCGGGGTGCTCGATGGCCATCAGGTCGAGCTGTTTGCCGGCGCCGGTATCGTCGCGGGCTCGGATCCCGCCATGGAGTGGGCCGAGACCGGCACCAAGCTGGGCACCATGCTCAAGGCCCTTGGCCTGGATTTGGAGGTGGCGCAATGACCCAGCTTCAATATCTGGGCTGGCAGAGTGGACAGCCGAATCTGGAAGCCCTGGGCCTGAGTCCGGAGGTAGCGCAATGAGCCAATTAAACCACTTCCTGTCCTATACCCGCTGGCCCGACGAATTGGCCCGGCAGTACCGCGCCAAGGGCTATTGGCGCGGCGAGCCGCTGACCGCCATGCTGGCGCGTCAGTGCGAGCTGGCCCCCGACGCCGAAGCCATTCTCTGCGGCGAGCGCCACTTCAGTTATCGTGAGCTGGACGCCGCCTCGAGCCGGCTGGCCGCAAATCTGGCCCGCCACGGCCTGGGGGTGGGGGATACCGCACTGGTGCAGCTCCCCAACGTGGCCGAGTTCTATCTGGTCTTCTTCGCCCTGCTCAAGGCCGGCATCGCGCCGGTCAATGCGCTCTTTAGCCACAACCGGCTGGAGCTTCTCTCTTATGCCGAACAGATCACTCCGCGCCTCTTTGTCGGCTCGCTGGCTCACCCGCTGTTTGCGAGCAAGGGTCGAGAGAGCGAGCTGCTGACAAGCATCGGCACTGAGCTGGTGCTGCTGGATGGCGACACAGGGGCGCTGGGGCTGACCCACTGGTTGACGAAGGGGGATGAGAGTGAGCCAGTGAAATATGGCCCGACCCCGGCGGACGAGGTGGCCTTCTTCCAGCTCTCCGGTGGCAGCACCGGCACCCCCAAGCTCATCCCCCGCACCCACGACGATTACCTGTACAGCGTGCGCCGCAGCAACGAAATTTGCGGCCTCGGCCCCCATACCCGCTATCTGTGCGCCCTGCCGGCGCCCCACAACTTCCCCCTGAGCTCCCCCGGAGCGCTCGGTGTATTCGAGGCGGGCGGCACTGTGGTGCTCGCACCCGATCCCAGCCCCATCAGCTGTTTCCCGCTGATTGCCCGCCACCGGGTCAATCTCACCTCGCTGGTGCCGCCGGCGGTCTCCCTCTGGCTGCAGGCCGCGGAAGCGGATCCCACAGCGCGCACCCAACTGGCGAGCCTCGACTTGCTGCAAGTGGGCGGTGCCAAGCTGGGGGAGGCGGTGGCCAGCAAGATTGGGCCGCTGCTCGGTTGCCAGCTGCAGCAGGTGTTCGGCATGGCGGAAGGGCTGGTCAACTACACCCGGCTCTCTGATCCCGACGAGAAGGTGATCCATACCCAGGGCCGCCCCATGAGCCCGGACGACGAGGTGCGCATCCTCGATGAGGCGGGCAATCCGGTTGCCCCCGGCGAGCCTGGCGCCCTGCACACCCGCGGCCCCTATACCTTCCGCGGCTACTACCAGAGCCCGGCCCACAACGCCCGGGTGTTCGATGCCGAGGGTTTCTACTGCTCCGGCGATCTGGTGGTACAGGATGCCGATGGTTACCTCACCGTGGTGGGGCGGCAAAAGGATCAGATCAACCGGGGCGGCGAGAAGATCGCGGCGGAAGAGGTGGAAAACCAGCTGCTGCACCATCCGGCCATTACCCATGCGGCCCTGGTCTCCATGCCTGACAGCGCCATGGGGGAGAAGAGCTGCGCCTTTATCGTCAGCACGGATCCCGACTTGAAGCCGCTGGCCTTGCGCAAGTTTCTGCGCGAGCGCGGAGTGGCGGATTTCAAGCTGCCCGACCGCTTCGAAACCCTGGACGCCCTGCCCATGACGGCGGTGGGCAAGATTGACAAGCAGGGGCTGCGGGCGCGCATCGCGCACCTCATCGCCGCCAACCAGCCTCTACAGCATAAAAACTAGTAAGGAATCATGACGTTATGGCTATCCCAACCCTGAACAATTACGCCATGCCCAGCCAGTGGAAGGCCAACAAGGTCGACTGGTCTCTGGATCCCAAACGCGCTGCCCTGCTGATCCACGACATGCAGGAGTACTTCACCGCCTTCTATGGCGAAAACAGCCCGCTGATCGCGGCGCTCACCGAGCGTCTGGCCGCCGTGCGCAAGCAGTGCAAGGCCCTCGGCATCCCGGTCTTCTACACCGCCCAGCCCAAGGATCAATCCCCTGAAGATCGCGCCCTGCTCAACGACATGTGGGGCCCGGGTCTCAACAAGCGGCCCGAGCAGCAGCAGGTGGTGGCAGCGCTGCGCCCGGAGCGTGACGACACCGTGCTGGTCAAATGGCGTTACAGCGCCTTCCAGCGCTCCGAGCTGGAGCTGATGCTCAAAGCGCTGGGGCGGGATCAGCTGATCATCGGCGGCATCTACGGCCATATCGGCTGCATGATGACCGCCTGCGACGCCTTCATGCGCGACATCCAGCCCTTCTTCCTGGCGGACGGGGTGGCAGACTTCTCCCTGGCCGATCACCAGATGGCGCTCGACTACGTGGCAACCCGCTGCGGCAAGGTGATCCGCTGCGAGGAGGTGCTGGCCCTTGCGCCGGTTGCCGCTTCTGCCGTCCAGAGCAATCCGTTGCTGACGTATGAGGGGCTCAAGGCACGGCTGCTGAGTCATATCGACGAGGACGAAGGGGAGTTTGACCCCGACGAGAACCTCATCGACTACGGTCTGGATTCGGTGCGGATCATGGCCCTGCTCACCGAGTGGCGCGCCGCCGGGGTGGAGCTCGGCTTCGTGGATCTCGCCAAGCTGCCGACCCTCAACGGCTGGTGGCGCCTCATCGAGGCCAAGTTGGCAGCCCAGGCCCTGGAGGTGACCCCATGAACCGCTTCCCCTTGACCATTCCCCAGCAGGGGCTCTGGTCCGGACATCTGCTCAACAACGACAAGGCGATGTTCAACACCGCCGAGTGCATCGCCTTCGACGGCAAGGTCGAGGCGGCCGTGCTGGTCGCGGCCCTTGCCAAGGCGGTGGGGGAGTGCGAGGCGCTCAAGGGCCATTTCGAACAGGACGGCGAGACGGTCTGCTTCGTCTCGCATGAGCTGCCCCTGGCCTATGAAGAGGTCTCCCTCGAGCACGATGACGAGACGCTGGCCCGCGCCTGGGCCTGGGCCGATCTGCGCCGCCCGTTCGAGCTGACCCAAGAGGCACCCTGCCGTTTCGCCCTGCTGCGCGGCCCCTGCCGCGATTATCTCTACAGCTGCGTGCACCACATCGCCCTCGACGGCTTTGGCACCACCTTGCTGTTCCAGCGCATCGCCGAACTGTATGCAGAGGGGCTGGCCGGTGAGATGAACTCCCCATCCCCCTTCGGCTCGTTGGCTGAGGTGCTGGCAGAAGAGGCGAGCCGCGAGCAGAGCGGCAAGAACGACGCCGCCCGCGCCTTCTGGCAGGAGCAGCTGCAAGGCTGGCCCGAGGTGAAGTCCTTTGGCGAGACCCGCGCACCGATTGCCGCCGAATTTATCCGCGAGAGCCGTCCGCTGCCGGCGGCGCTCTGGCAATCCCTGACCGGCTTTGCCGACGAGCACAAACTGGGCTGGCCCGATCTGCTGCTGGCCGGTCTCTCGGCCCAGCTGTCGCTGTCGAGCGGCCAGGATAAGACCCTGCTCGGCCTGATGATGATGAACCGCATCGGCTCGGCGTCGCTGACCGTACCCTGCATGCAGATGAACATCACCCCCCTTGCTCTGGAGCTCGAAGAGGGGCTGAGTCTGGCGGAGGCCGCCGGCGCCGTGGCCAAGGCCAAGCGCGGGGTGCGCAAGCACCAGCACTACCGCTACGAGCTGTTGCGCCGCGACCTTGGCCTGGTGGGGGGCGACAAGCGCCTGTTCGGTCCGCTGGTCAACATCATGCCGTTTGATCACGCTCGCCGCTTTGGGCCGCTATCTGCCCATATTCTCAACATCAGCGCCGGCCCGGTGGAGGATCTCACCATCGAGGTACAGGTCGGCGTCGATGGCCAACCACGCCTGGATCTGGACGCCAACCCCGGCTGCTACCAGCAGGCCGATCTGGCGGTCATCGCCGATACTCTGTTTGCCCTGCTGGGCCGCTGGCTGACCGAGCCCGCCCAGACGCTGGGGACGCTCAAGGCCGACTGGCTGGCCGAGCAGCGAGTCAGGGCCCTGATCGCCGGCCCCGCCCATGAAGCTCTCCAGGTGCGGCCGGTGCTAGAGGCGCTCTGCCACTTCGCCGCCCAGACCCCGGACAAGATTGCCTTGATTCAGAGCACGGCGCAGGGAGAGGCCCGCTTCAACTACGAGGCGCTGCTGGCCAGAGCCGAACAGATGGCGGCTGCCCTGCAGGCCGCAGGCGTCGCCCCCGGCGACAAGGTGGGGGTCATGCTGGCCCGCACCCCACAGGCCATCTTCGCCCAGCTGGCGGTACTGCTGGCGGGCGCCGTCTACGTGCCCCTCGATCCTGAGCAGCCGCTGGAGCGTCAGGGCCATATTCTGCGGCTGGGGGAGGTCAAGACCCTGATCACCCAGGCCGAGTACCGTCACAAGCTGGCCAGCCTGTTTGAGGGGCGCACGCTCTTGGCGGGGGATCTGGTGAGCGATAACCGCTTGAACCAGCCGGCCGCCGGCCGCGCCGTCGCCTACCTGATGTTCACCTCGGGCTCGACCGGCCTGCCCAAGGGGGTGGCGGTGAGCCACGGCGCGCTGGATCACTTCGCCGCCGCCGCCCGCTGCCGTTATCACCTGGATGAAGAGGCGCGGATGCTGCAATTCGCCCCCTTCAACTTCGACGCCAGCATCGAGGAGGTGTTCGCTACCTTGAGCGCCGGCGCCACCCTGGTACTGCGTACCGACGCCCTGCTCGAATCCATGCCCGCCTTTGCGGCCGGGGTGGAGCAGATGGGGATCACCCACCTCGACCTGCCCACCGCCTTCTGGAACGAGTGGGTGGTGGCGCTGACGGCGGGTCAGGCCCACATTCCTGCCAATCTGGCTACCGTCATCATCGGCGGCGAGGCGGTCTACCCCGAGCAGCTGGCCCAGTGGCAGCGTCAGGGCCGCTCCGATGTGCGCCTCTTCAACACCTACGGTCCCACCGAAACGACCGTGGTGGTGACCACCCAGGAGCTGCAACAGGAAGACCCGAGCCAGGCCCAGTTGCCCATCGGCCTGCCGCTGCCCGGCATGCAGGCGCTCATTCTGGGGGCGGGGGAGCAACCTGCCGAGGAAGGAGAGTTGGTGCTGCTCGGCCCACAGCTGGCCAATGGTTACGTGGGGGGCGTGCAAGGGAGCTTTGGCACCCTGCGGGTTGGCGCGGAGCTGATGCCCGTCTATCGCACCGGCGATCGGGTGCGCCTGGTGGCCGGCCGGCTGGTCTACCTCGGTCGGCGCGACAATGAATTCAAGATAAGCGGCTATCGCATCCAGCCCGGCGAGGTGGAGGCCCAGCTGCTGGCCCTGCCCGGGGTGGACGAGGCGTGCGTGCAGGGGGTGAGCATCGGCAGCGTGCGCCGGCTGGTGGCCTTCGTGGCGGGGCCGGAGCGCGACAGCCGGGTCATCAAGGCGCAGCTCGCCAGGGTGCTGCCTGCCGCCATGATCCCCACCGACTATCGCCACTATGACCAGTTGCCTCGCACCGGCTCCAACAAGCTGGATCGCAAGGCCCTGCTGGCCGCCTACCAGGCGGGCGGCGAAGCCCTGACCCTGGGCAGCGAGACCGAGAACCGGGTCGGCGCCATCTGGCAGCAGATCCTGGGGCTCGCCACCATGGCGCCCGCCGACAACTTCTTCGAACTGGGGGGCCAGTCCCTGCAGACCATCCAGATCGTCAACCGGCTCGGCGCCGAGTTCGGGGTGCAGGTCAAGGTCTCCGATGTGTTCGATCACCCTCGGCTGGATGACTTCTGCCGTTTCCTCGACGGCCTGCTTGCCGAGGATGAAGAGAGCGTGGAGATGGTGTGGTGATGAGCAAGATGACGAAGGATCAGCAAAAAATGGCCTTTGATTTCACTGGCAAGTGGGTCTGGGTGACCGGGGCCGGGCGCGGTATCGGCCGCGAGGTGGCGACGCAGTTCGTGGCGGCCGGCGCAATCGTGGTGGGGCTGGATCTGGCGTTTCCCGAAGCCGACTACCCCTATGCCACCCGGCTGCTCGATATCGGCGACTCGAAGGCGGTCAACGCCTGCTGCGCAGCGCTGCTGGCGGACGGCGGGCTGGATGTGCTGGTGAACGGGGCCGGGGTGCTGCGCCTCGGCCCCACCGAGACTCTTAGCGATGACGACTGGCACGACTGCATGACGGTCAACGCCAGCGGCGTCTTCTATCTGCTGCGGGCCCTGGTGCCCCACTTCAAGGGGCAGCGGCGCGGCGCCATCGTCACCATCGGTTCCAACGCCGCCCATGTGCCGCGCATGCAGATGGCGGCCTATTGCGCCTCCAAGGCGGCCGTCACCAGCCTGACCCAGACGGTGGGGCTGGAGCTGGCCCCCTTCGGCGTGCGCGCCAACCTGGTGTCGCCGGGCTCGACGGATACCCCCATGCTGCGCGGCATGCTGCCAAGCGAGGAGGCCATGGCCCGCACCATTGCCGGGTTGCCGGAGCAGTTCAAGCTCGGCATCCCCTTGCGCAAGGTCGCCACCCCGGCGGAGATCGCCCATACCGTCCTCTTCCTGGCCTCGGATCTGGCCAGCCACATCACGCTGCAGGATCTGGTCGTCGACGGCGGCGCCACCCTGAGTGCCTGAGGCTTGAGAAACAGATGAACAATATGATTTTGCTGTTGAAACAGCTGGAACGGCAGGGGGTCAAGCTGGCCCTGAACGACAAGGGCCAGCTTATCTCCCAGTCGAGCAAGGAGGCGGTGACGCCGTCCATCGGCGCCACCATCAAGGCCCACAAGGATGAGCTGGTGCGCTGCTTGGCGGCCCGCGCCGCCTTCGAAGAACCCATCGCCGCCGGGGGCGCCCGGCAGGGGCCGCTCTCCTCGTCCCAGAGCGGGCTCTGGTTTATCGAGCAGTACGAGGAGGCCTCCCACCTCTACAACATGCCGGTCTATTTTCGCGTCAAGGGAGAGCTGGACACGGCGGCGCTGGAGTTTGCCTTCGACCACCTGTTCGCCCGCCACCCGAGCATGCGCACCCGCTTCATCAAGGACGAGGCGGGCAGGGGGGCCCAGGAGATCCTGCCCCACACGCCCTTCAAGCTGCAGATAGAGGATGTCAGCGCAGAGCCCATTGCTGAGCGGGAGGCCTATGTGGCTCGCCGGGTGCGCGAGGAGATTGGACGTCCCTTCTCCCTGACCCAGGGGGATCTGAGCCGAGTGCATCTTATTCGGCTGGGCAGCCGCGAGCACGTGCTGCTGATCACCCAGCACCACATCATCTCCGACGGCTGGTCGGTCAAGAACATGTTTGCGGATCTCAAGCGCGCCTTTCTTGCCCACCAGAACCGCGAGCCCTTGCAGGTGAGCGAGCTGCCGCTCACCTACATCGACTATGCCCGCTGGTTCAACTCACCGCGTTTTCTCGATTATCACGCCGAGTTCAAGCCGTTCTGGGTCGATCGGCTCGGTGGCAGCCCCGAGGTGCACGGTCTGCCGCTCGACAAGCCGCGCCCGGCCCATCAGGACAGCGGCGGCGAGCTGGTCTTCTCCACCATCGACAACGCGCTGTGGGAGAGCTTCAAGCGCCTCTGCCAGCGCCACAGCACCTCCAACTTCATCGGCCTGCACGCCTTGTTTGCCTTGCTGATGGTGCGCCAGAGCGGTGAGAAGGAGGTGGTGATCGGCACCCCGCTCGCCTATCGCGAGCGCCACGAGATCGAGTCGCTGGTGGGCTTTTTCGTCAATACCCTGGTGCTGCGCACTCAACTCAGCGGCAAGCCCAGCTTTGTCGACTATCTGCAGCAGTGCCGGGAGGAAGATCTGGCGGCCTTCGATCACCAGCTCTACCGCTTCGAGGCGCTGGCCGAGGCCATCGGCGCCGATCGCACCACCGCCATCAACCCCATCTTCCAGATCATGCTGGTCTATCAGGCCAAGGTGGACTTCAACGATCTCATCCCCGGTTGCCAGCTGGTGGAGGAGACCTCGCCTGTGCTGCCGGCCAAGACCGACATCTCGGTCAAGGTGACCGAGCTGATGGACTCCGTCAGGGTGGACTGGCTGTTTGCCACCGCCCTGTTCGAGCGAGAGACCATCCAGGCCTACGCCGATCGCCTGCTGCACTTGATGCGCGCCGTGGTGGCGGCCCCCGAGACCGACATCTGGCAGTTGCCGCTGGAGGCGGGCACCGACCAGGCCGCGCTGGCCGCCGAGCTTGCCGACTTGCCGCCGGATTACCCGAGCCGCGACACCCTGCTCTGTCATATCGAGCGACGCGCTATTCAGTTGCCGGACGCGCTGGCGGTCAGCGACGGCGCGCAATCGTTGACCTATGGCGAGCTGGAGGTGCGTGCCAACCGGCTGGCCCACTGGCTGCAGGCTCAGGGCGTCACCCCGGGCGCCGCCATCGGCATCCAGGCCAGACGGGATGTCGCTTTCGTGGTTGCCCTGCTCGCCTGCTGGAAGGCGGGGGCGGCCTATGTACCGCTCGACCCTGCCTATCCCGCCGAGCGGCTGGCCCATATCCTCGGCGATGCATCCATCAGCCTGGTGCTGGGTGGCGTGCCGGACCCGCGGCTTGGGGAGGCGCTGGCGGGCACGACGGCCGCGTATCACGATCTGCACCAGCTTGCGCTGGACAAGATGCCAACCAGCACACCCGCACTGCCCCGGGACGCCGCCATGCTGGCCCAGATCATCTACACCTCGGGCAGCACCGGCCTGCCCAAGGGGGTCATGGTGGAGCAGGGCAGCCTGGTCAACCTGATGGCGGATCACGGTGAGCGCATCGCCCTTGGGAAGGATGGCGCCATGTTCAACTGCATGTCCCTCTCGTTCGATGCGGGCAACATGACCAGCTTGCTGCCGCTCTACTGCGGCGCGGCCCAGCACTTCGGCGAGCCGGGTGAGGGGGTGATCAGTGCCGCGATCGCTTGCGGTGCCAGCCATATGATTTTGCCGACCGCCCTGCTCGCGAACCTGCTGCCACCGGCGGAACTCGGTTCCCTCAAGGCCATCGGCTTTGGCGGCGAGGCGTGCCCGAGCACTTTGGTTGAACGTTGGGGGGATCGGGTGGCCCTGTTCAACATGTACGGCCCGACCGAGTGCACCGTCACCGCGCTCTGCGCGCGGCTCACCCCGGGGGCACCCATCACCATAGGTCGACCCGTCAACAACCTGAAGGCGCTGATCCTGGACGAGGCGGGCAACCTCTGCCCGGTGGGGGTCCCCGGCGAGCTCTGCCTGGCAGGGCTGGGGCTGGCCCGCGGCTACCTCAATCTGCCAGAGCGCACCCAGGAGGCCTTTATCGAGCTGGTGCTGGCGAATCGTACCCATCGCCTCTATCGCACCGGCGATCGGGCCTTGCTGCGCCGCGATGGCAACATCCAGTATCTGGGCCGGATAGACGAGCAGATCAAGCTGCGCGGCTATCGCATCGAGCCGGGGGAGATAGAGACCCGGCTTGCCGAATTGTGCCCGGCCATTCGCCAGATCAAGGTGGTGGTGCAGGAGGGGCGCCTGCTCGCTTACGCCTGTTTGCAGGCCGGGGCGAACGAGCCCGACGGCGATGCCCTGCTGCAGCGGGCCGGCGAGTGCCTGCCCGAATACATGGTGCCGGCGCGCCTCTGCTGGCTGCCCGAGATGCCGCTCACCCCCAACGGCAAGCTGGACTTGCGCCGCCTGCCCGCCATCGTCTGGCAGCAGAGCAAGGGCGAGCCACAAAACGAACTGGAGCAGACCGTGCTCGCCATCTGGCAAGGGGTGCTCAAGCAACCGCTCGGGGTAGAGGATGACTTCTTCCGGTTGGGCGGTGACTCCATCCTCAGCATCCAGCTCACCACCCGGCTGCGGGATGCGGGGCTGCACTGCAGCGTGAAGGACGTGTTCGAAGCCAAGACGGTGCGCCGCCTCTGCCGCCAGCTCGGCCAGCAGCAGGCCGTCAGCCACAGAAGCGAGCAGGGCAGCCTGACCGGCGAGTTTCCGCTCCACCCCATTCAGCACTGGTTCTTCGAGCAGGGCTTTGCCAGGCCCGGTCACTGGAATCAGGGGGTGATCCTGCGCCTGCCGGCCGGGGTGGACGATGAGGACCTGCGCGGCTGGCTGAATGCCCTGCGCCAGCACCACGATGCCCTGCGCCTGGCGGTGACCCCGACCGGCCAGCGCTACCTGGCCGAACTGCCATTGCCGCCGCTGCCGACCCTGGATGCCGCCAATCTCGATGAGGCCGAGCTGCAAGCCCGCCTGACCGAGCAGCAGGGAGAGCTCGACCCTGCCAGCGGCCACACTTTGGCCTGGGCCCGCCTGCGGAATCTCTCTCTGGAAGGTGAGCGGGAGGGCGAGACGGTGGAGGGGCTCTTCCTCGCCTTCCACCACCTGGTCATCGATGCGGTCTCCTGGCGCATTCTGGCCGAAGATCTGGCACGGGTGAGCAGGGGCGAGCCGCTGCCCGCCAAGAGCAGCAGCTATCGCCAGTGGGGCGAGGGGCTCGCGGCCTACGCCAAACGGGAAGAGGAGCAGCTTGGCTTCTGGCTGGCTCAGGGGGAAGGCAGCCAGGGTCACCTGCTGGAAACGGCGCGCGCCGCCGATGGCCGCGCCGCCGCCAGCCTGCTGCAGCTGAGTCAGGAGACCACGGCCCGTCTCATCGACACCGCCAACCAGGCCTACTTCACCCGGGTGCCCGACCTGCTGCTGGCGGCACTGACTCGTACACTGAGCGAGCAGGGTTATGGCAGCCGTCACTGCGTGATGCTGGAAGGGCACGGCCGTGAGGCCATCGATGCGGAACTCGACGTGAGCCGTACCCTGGGCTGGTTCACCAGCACCTACCCGCTGGCACTGGCGGATGCCAAGGAGTGGGACGCGCTGGTCTGCGCCACCAAGGAGCAGCTGCGCGCCGTGCCGGACAAGGGGGTGGGCTTCAACGCCCTGCGACTGCACCACCCTCGTGGGTCTGAGCTGCCCCAGGCCCTGGTGGTCTTTAACTACCTGGGGGTCAGCCATCAGGGCGAGGCCGCTCAACCTTGGCAGCCGCTGCCCGTGGCGCCGGGGGCACCCACATCCCCTGACAACCTGCCGCGCGAGCTGGTCAGCCTGCACGGGGGCGTCTATGACGGGCGCCTCACCCTGCGTCAGGTCGGCGCCCTCAACCAGCAAGGGAGCGACGCCCTGATGGCGCGGCTGGCGGACAACCTGACGGCGCTGGTAGATCACTGTTGCACGGTGAAGGCGCCGCGTCACACCCCGAGCGACTTCCCGGGGCTTGGTCTCTCGCAAAGCGCGCTCGATCGGGTGCTGAGCGAACGCGAGGTGGAGACCCTGCTGCCCATGACCTCGCTTCAGCAGAGCATGTTCCATCACAGGGCGCTGCTGCCCCGAGATCACGCCTATCACCTGCAGACCGAGATTGACTATCACCAGCCGCTGGACGTGGCAATCTACCGTCAGGCCTGGCAGGGGCAGATCGCCCGCTGGCCGGCCCTTCGCAGCGAGCTGGTGCTGGCGGACGGGGTGGCTCTGCAGCGCATCTTGAAGCGCGCCGAGTTGCCATTCCACTATGAGGACTTGTCCGAGGTAGGGAATGAGGCGGGAGAGGCCGAGGCACGGGTCCAGGCCTATCGCGAGCAGGATCTGGCCCGCCCGATCCCGCTCGATCAGGCGCCCCTGCTGCGCCTTGCCTGCTTCAAATTGGCCTCCGATCACCACAAGGTGATCTTCAGCGCCCATCACGGCGTGCTGGATGGCTGGAGCGGCCCCGTGTTGCTGGGTTCTTTGCATCGCGGCTATCAGGCGCTGATGAACGGCCTGTTGCCGCAGCGCGAGCCGGATACCGCCTGGCTCGAGTTTGGCCGCCATATCGCCAGCCAAGCCCGCAGCGCCGAGGCTTACTGGCAGGGGCGGGAGGAGCTGCTAACAAAGCCTAACGATCTCGCCTGCCTGTTCGGGGTGACGCTGGACGCTCGCGCAAGCGGGCGCCATACCCAGCTGCGACCGGCGGTGTGCGCCACGGCGCTGCCGGCCGAGGTAGCGACCTTGCTCGCGCGCCGAGCCCGCGAGCTTGGCGTGACCGCGGGCCTGTTGGCCCAATATGCCTGGCACCGTCTGCTGGCACGCCGCTCTGGCGATGCCGTCACCCTGGTGGGCAACGTGACTCCGGGCCGGGATTACCCCATCGAGGGGATCACCGCGAGCGTCGGGCTCTACATCAACAGCCTGCCGTTGGCGCTTGAGTGGCGCACCGAGCTGACCCTGGCCGAGCATATCGCCCGGTTGCAGACCGACCTGATGGCACTCAATGAGCACGGCACCCAGTCGCTGGCGGCACTGACCAAAGGCCGGTCGCGTCTGTTCCAGAGTCTGTTCGTGTTTGAGAACTACCCCATGCCGGCGGCCCCTGTCGCCCCCGAGCCTCACCAGCTGGTGCCGCGCTTTGGCACCGTGGTGGAGAAGGTGGAGCTGCCGCTCTCCTTGGTGGTCAGCAGCCGGGGTGAGACGCTCCAGCTGCGCCTCGAGTTCGATGGCGAGCAGATCCCCGAGGCCCGGGCAGAGGCGGTGCTGGCCGACTGGCTGGCCGAGCTCGACTGGCTGGCGCAGGCGGACCTGAGCCAGCCGGCCAGCGTGGTGGCGACGGCACAGCCCCCGGTGATGCCGCAGGTGGCCGCCACACCATCGACTGTCACACAAGTGGCTGCCCCCGGTCTGGCTCAGCCGCCGGCCGAGGCCCGCGTGCTGGTGGCCCTGTGGGAGCGCCAGTGTGGCGTGCCCGGCATCTGGCAGCAGACCCTGTGTGAACTCGGGGTGGATTCGGTGCAGCAGCTCGCCCTGCTGGCGGCCCTCAACGAGGCGTTCGCGCAGGATCGGGCGCCACTTACCCTGCAGACGCTCAAGGCCCACCCATCCCCCAGCCGGCTCTATCGGCACTGGCTGGTGCGCCAAACGGAGGCCGCGCTATGACAGTGACCATCAAGCATAAGGCTCCGCTCGTGCAAACCCGGCCCGCCCCCCGTGAGGGGGCGGCCAACCTGGGCGCGCGGCTGGCGGCCTGTCTGGCCGCCACCCCGCTGGCCCCCGCCATCCGCATGGGCGGGGAGGGCATCAGTGAGGGCGGATCAGATGAGCAGTGGCTTAGCTACGGCGCACTCAATGATCGGGTAGCCCAGATTGCCGCCCGCTTGCAGGGGCTGGCGGTGGGGGAGCGGGTCGGCCTCTATCTCTCCCGCAGCCCCGATCTGGTGGCCAGCCTGCTGGCCTGCCTGCGCCTCGGCCTCACCTTCGTGCCCCTTGAGCCGGACTTTCCGGTGGAGCGGCTGCAGGGGATCGCCCGCCAGGCGCGCCTGTCGGCGGTGATCTGCGACGGCGACAGGCCGGCTCCCGCCTTCGGCTGTCCGCTGCGCACCCTCGATGGGCCCGCAGCGGCAGGGACCGTCTCCTGGCCTCAGGTGGATGATGCCCTGGCTGCCTACATGATGTTCACCTCGGGCTCCACCGGTGAGCCCAAGGGGGTGGTCATCAGCCGGCGGGCCCTGCTCTGCTTCCTCGACGGGATCCGCGAGCGGCTCGGGCTCTCACCGAGCTGCCACTGGCTCTTCATCACCACCCCGGCCTTCGACATCTCCCTGCTGGAGATGCTGGGGCCGCTCTGGGGCGGTGGCCGGCTGACGGTGGCCGGCGGCGAGCACAACAAGGATCCCCTGGGGATGCTGGCCCTGCTCGAGGCTGACCCCTCCATCAACTGGCTGCAGGCCACCCCGGCCTGCTGGCGCATGCTGCTCAAGGCGGGCTGGCAGGGGCGCAATACCCTCACCGCCCTGTGCGGTGGCGAGGCGCTGGACCCAGGTCTGGCCGAGCAGCTCTGTGCCCGCACCCGGCGGCTGTGGAACTGCTACGGGCCGACCGAGGCCACCGTCTGGTCGCTGGTGAGCGAGGTGCGCTGGCCGCCGGTTGGCGGGCAGATCACCATCAGCCACAGCCTGCCCGGCTATCGTCACTGGGTGCTGGACGAGGGGGGGCAGCCGGTGGCAGAGGGGGAGTGCGGCGAGCTCTGCATCGAGAGCCCGGCCCTGTGCGAGGGGTACTGGCGCAAGCCGGCCTTGACCAGCGCCGCCTTCCTGCGCCTTGCCACCCATCGCCTCTATCGCACTGGCGATCGGGTGCGCCTCATTGGGGCGGACCGCTTCCTCTATCTGGGACGGCGCGACGATCAGATCAAGCTGCGCGGTTTTCGCATCGAGCTCGGCGAAGTGGAGGCGGGACTGCGCCGCCAGGCCGGGGTGCAGGAGGCGGCTGTGCGCCTGGTGGGCGAGGGGGACGAGGCCAGGCTGGTGGGCTACGTGGAGGCGAAAAGCGGGGTGACCCTCAATCGCCTCGCCCTGCGCAAGGGGCTGCAGGCGACGCTGCCTCATTACATGGTGCCGGCGCGGCTCATCCTGCTGGATGCCCTGCCCAAGACCGGCAGCGGCAAGCTCGACAGAAAGGCGCTGCCATTGCCCGAGTAGACGGCCTTGCCGAGCCATGGATAAAAAGAAGCCCGCATCATGCGGGCTTCTTGTTGGCCGTCAACCGAGGGGGGATTAGTGAGCGATTGGGGCGGCATCCGGTTTGGTCAGCAGGCGCTCGACGTCGTCGATCACCTTGAGGGCCGCCTGGGGGCCGCCGGTGGAGGTCCAGAGTGACCCGTCCACGGCGCCGAAGCGCTTGCCCTTGATGGCGCCGAGCTGCTGGAAGGCCGGGGTCTGCTCGGCCTGCTTCATGGCATCCACCGCATCCCCGCTGGTGCTGAGGGTGCCGATCACCAGCCAGTCACCGTCCAGCAGGTTGAGGGATTCGAGGCTCAGGGCCGGGGAGTGGGGGCTCTTGTCGCCAATCTGGTGGGAGGGGCGGGTGAGCCCTATCTCGGTGACCACGCTGCTGGCAAAGGTGCCGCCGTGCATGTAGCTCGGCCCCTTGGGGTTCCAGCGCACTATGCTCATCTGTTCCCCCTGATGCTGGGCGAGCTTGCTGCGGGCCTCTGCCAGGCGGGCCTCATACCGGGTGAGGAACGCCTTGGCCTCGGCCCCCCGGTTCATCGCGTCGGCGCTGCGACCGAACACGGTTTTCCAGGGCTCGCCCCAGTTGCCGGTGACGACAGTGGGGGCGATCTCCTTGAGCAGGGCCAGGAGCTCGGGCTTGGTCTGGCCGGTGAGGATGAGGTCCGGCTCCAGATCGATGAGGGTCTCCAGATTGGGGTTGTCCAGATCCCCGACCACAGCGATCTCCTTGCCCGCCTTGTCCAGCAGATAGCGGGGCAGGGTGGACTGGCCGCGTCCATTGACGGTGCCTACCGGCTGCACCCCCAGAGTCAGGGCGCTGTCGAGATCGAGTTCGCTCAACACGACGACCCGCCGGGGCGCATCGGGGACGCTCTGGGGCTGGCCGTTGGCATCGATGACCTGGCGGCTGCCCGCCTGGGCCTGGAAGCCCGTCAGGCTGGCCAGCATGAGCAAGGTGGCCAGCGGGGAGAAGATCTTCATGGTGACATCCTTATGGGTGAAATCGGTGGGCCGGAGTCTGTGGAAAGTGCCTGAGAGCCGCCCGGCCAGCCCCGAATGGGCGGGGACATGCTACCACAAAGCAAGTGAGAAGCGTTGTCATTTGTATTTGTGGCATGGCCTCGGCTTGCTTTGGTACCATCGCAGGCCCCTGTCAGGAGCCTTTCATGTTGCCTCGTTGTCCCTCACTCGATGGATCCTTTGTCCGTCAATTCGATACCTTGTGCCTGCCGGGCCTGGAGACGCTGTCTCTTCATCGGGTCAGTTTTGATCCCGCCGCCTTCTCGCCGGAGTGCTTTGGAGCCCAGGGCATCACCCTGCCTGCTTCATTGCAGGGGGCTGTCCCCAAGCGCCTCGGGGAGTTTCTGGCGGGGCGCCTCGCGGCCCGCGAGGCCCTGCGTCCCTTCGGTCTTGCAGGATGCAGCGTGGACATCGGAGCGGCCCGGGAGCCGCTCTGGCCTGAAGGGGTGGAGGGGAGCATCAGCCACAGCCGGCTGGCGGGAGAGGGGGTGGCCCTGTGTGCGGTGCGCCCGGGCCAGGAGGGAATAGGGCTGGATCTGGAGGCCTGGCTCGATGGCGACCAAGGGGCGCAGCTCTGGCCCGGCATCATGGATGGGGAGGAGTGGGGACGGCTGGAGGCGGGGGTTCACGACGCGCAGCTGAGCCTGGCAGAGGGACTGACCCTGGTGTTTTCCGCCAAGGAGAGCCTCTTCAAGGGGCTCTATCCCCGGGTGGGGCGCTACTTTGACTTTCTCGATGCCCGCTGGCTCGCCATGAAGGCGCAGACTCTCACCCTGGAGCTCAAATGCCCGCTGACGCCGACCCTGCCTGCCGGCTGGCGCGCCACCCTGCACTGGCAAGCCCTGCCGGGGGGCGTGCTCACCGTCTTGCTGCTGTGAGCACGATGCCAGCGCCCGGATAACGCCAGCGCAAAGCCCAGAGAAAGAAACCGCCATCAGGCGGTTTCTTTCTCTGGCACTGGGTCTGGCTCAGGCCGACACGTCATGGTCGGCGCGCAGGCGGGGCACTTCGTCAGCGCGTCGGCGGGGCACGATGACAGGGGCCCCGTCGCCGGGGGCGTGCAGTATGTCCACATCGGTCTGGTAGAGGCGATCGATGAGGGGCTTGGTCACCACCTCCCGGGCCGGGCCCATGGCCTGGATGGCGCCATCCCCCAGGGCAATCAGCTCGTCGCAGTAGCGGGCGGCGGTGGCGAGATCGTGGATGACGATAAGCACCGTCTTGCCCTCGGCGGCGACCCGATGGATGGCCTCCATCACCTCGGTCTGGTGGCCGATGTCCAGCGCGCTGGTGGGCTCGTCCAGCAAGATGATGTCCGCATCCTGGGCCAGCACCATGGCGAGCCACACCCGCTGGGCCTGACCGCCGGACAGCGAACTGGCGCTCTGGTGCCAGATGGCATCGAGCTGCATCCGCTCCCGGGCCCAGTCCACCATGCGGGCATCTTCCTCGCTCCACTGATTGAACCAGCCCTGATGGGGATGGCGGCCATATTGCACCAGCTGCTCCACCAGGATACCGGGGGGGACCAGGGGGCGCTGGGGCAGATAGGCGAGCTCCCGAGCCAGGGCTTTGGCGCCATAGGCACCGAGTGGCTTCTCCTTGAGCAGGATCTCCCCGGACCGGGGTTGCTCCTGTCCCGCAAGGAGCTTGAGCAGCGTGGATTTGCCACCGCCGTTGGGGCCGACGATCCCCACCAGCTTGCCCCGGGGGAGGGAGAAGGAGATCTCCTTGAAGATGGTCTTTTGCGGGTAGCCGAACTGGAGTCGGTTCACGGTGAGCGTCATCGGGCGGCCCTCGGTCTGTATTGAAAATGGATGAATGCCATGGTCAGTCGGCCTTCTGGCGATCTTTGAGCAGGATGAAGAGCAGCAGCAGGCCGCCGAGAATACGGGTCATGATGCCGGTAGCCACTTCGTGGGGGCTGGCCAGCACCCGCACCAGGGTGTCGCTTGCGAGCAGCATCAGGGCGCCGCACAGGGCGGCAATCCAGAGCGGCACGATGCGATCCCGGCTGAGCCAGGAGGCAAGGATGGGGGCCGCCATGGCGATGAAAACCACGGGGCCGCCGATGGCGGTGCCAAGGGCTGCGACGATGATGGCCTGGGCCAGCACCCCGAGCTGCACCCGGTTCACGTTGACCCCCAGGGTGCGGGCGGTGACCGGCCCCAGGCGCAGCACGCCAAGGGAGCGGGAGAGACAGACGGTCCAGGGACAGATGAGCAGGAGCAGCAGGCTTACCGGCAGCAAGGTGCCATAGCCCTGACCGACGAAGTTGCCCATGTTCCACAGATAGAGGCTGGTGAGGTGCACCAGGGACTGGGTGGACATGACGAACTGGCCGAGGGCGTTCATCAGCTCCGAGACCCCGATGCCGATCACCACGAACAGGTAGCCCTGCTCCCCCGGCTTGTTGCACAGGGCATAGAGCACGGCGGCGGCAAACAGGGCGCCGAAGGGGGCGGCCCACCAGGGCCAGGTACCCAGGGTCAGATAGAGGGAGAAGATGATGATGGCCAGGGATGCCCCCTCGTTGACCCCGATCATGTCCGGGGTGGCGAGGCGGTTTCGCACCAGGGTCTGCACCAGGCAGCCCGAGAGTCCCATGGCGGCGCCAGCCACCAGCACCGCCAGCAGGCGCGGCAGTCGGATCTTGAAGACGGTCACCTGATCGAGTCGGCTTCCCTCCCCGAGCAGGGTCTGGATCACCCCCATCATGGTGATCTTGCCGGAACCCAGGGTGAGGGCCAGCAGGGAGAGCAGGGTGAGGGTGACCAGGAGCCCCAGGGTGATGAGCCAGGCGCGGCGGTGCAGCAACAGGGTGCGGCTGCCAAGGCGAAGGCAGAGGGTGCCGCTCGGGAGTGAGAGAGAGTTCTTCATGGGCGTGGCACCTTATTTGACGGCCAGCAGGGAGCGGAAGCCGCCGCTGCGCACCACCAGGATGAGCACGGGCGCCCCGATGAGCGCCAGAATGACGCCGTTGGGCAGCTCGTAGGGCTGGATCAGCCAGCGGGCCAGCACATCGGCACCGAGCAGAAAGAGCACCCCGAACAGGGCGGAGAAGCGCACCTGGATGGCGAGGCGAACCGGCTCCACCAGGCGGGCGCAGTAGGCGGCGAGGAAGCCGACAAAGCCGATGGGACCGGCGATGGCGATGGCGCAGGCGGTGAAGAGCGTTGCGGCCAAGAGCACGCCGATCCGCACCCGGGTGGGGCGGATGCCGAGGGCCCTGGACTGGTGATCCCCCATCTGCATCAGGGTGAGAGGGCGACAGAGCGCCAGGGTCAGCAGCAGGGCGGCCAGGGCGAAGGGGACCACGGTGAGTACCGCTTCCAGACTGGAGGCGGCAAGGGACCCTAAGTTCCAGAAGCGGAACTGCTCCAGCACCACCCGGTTGGAGAGCAGCAGGAAGTTGGAAAGACCGCCGAAGGTGGCGGAGAGGGCGACCCCTACCAGGATGAGCTTGAGGGGGTTGGAGCGTCCCACCATGAGGCCGAGGCCCAGCACGATGAGGTTGCCGAGCAGGGCCCCCATGCCGGACCAGAGCAGATACCCGTAGGCGGATTCGACGCCAAACCAGGTGAGGCCGATCACCAGAGCAAAGACGGCGCCAGCATTGACCCCGAGCAGGCCGGGTTCGGCCAGAGGGTTGCGGGTGGCACTTTGCAGCATGGAAGCCGCCAGGGAGAGTGACGCCCCCACCACCAGGGCTGCCAGGGTGCGGGGCAGGCGCAGGGTATGGACTATCATGGCGAGCTTTTCATCGGCCACGAAGGCGGGATCGCCCATCAGGAAACCGGCGACCTCGCGGCCACCATAGACACCGGCCCCGGTGGCCAGTGACAGACAAATCAGCAGGAAGAGGAGCAGCACGCCGAGCCAGAACAGCCGAGCTTGGTATCTGAGCACTCAATGACTCCTTGAATTCGGGGAGGCAGAAACGCAAAAAGGGAGCTCCGCGACCGGGGCTCCCGCATACAGGATGGATTACAGCTTGTAATCGACCCCTGCGTAGACGGTGCGACCTTCCAGGATGAAGTCGGCGTCGGTCGCCACCTCGTCACGCTGGGTGTTGGTGAGGTTGGTGATGCCGAGCTTGAAGTCCAGGGCCGGCGTGACGGTCCACTTGGTGTTCACGTCCAGGGTCTGGTAGTGCTTGGAGGTGAATGCCTGGGCGTTGCGGGCCGGCACCTTGATCACCTGGCTGCCGACATACTGCCAGGCCAGGTTGGCGCTGACCACGTCGCTCGCCTTCCAGTCCAGGCCGATGTTGCCGGTGTGATCCGGGGTCTTGGCCAGATCGTCACCCGTGCTCTTGTCTTCGGAGTCCAGCAGGGTCAGGTTGCCGGTCAGCTGCACGTTGTCGAGCACGTCGAACCAGCCGGTCAGCTCCAGCCCCTTGATGCGGGCCTTCTTGACGTTGAGGTAGGTCATGACGGTCGGACGGTAGCCCGGGCCCCACTGATCGCTCTGGATCAGATCCTCGATCTCGTTGTGGAAGCCGGTCACGCCTGCGCCGAAGCGATCGGCGTTGTAGGCGGTGCCAAGCTCGTAGCTGACGGAGGTTTCCGGCTTCAGATCCGGGTTGCCTATCACCTTGCAGGCGCCGCGGCAGGCGGTGGTGGCGAACCCTTCGCTGGACTGGGCCAGGGTCGGGGCCTTGAACGCCTTGCCAGCGCCGCCCTTGATCACCCACTCGTCACTCAGGGAGTAGAGGGCGTAGGCACGGGGGCTGAACTCGTTGCCATAGGTCTCGTGGTGATCCAGACGGCCGGAGAGCGTCAGGGCCAGATCCCCAAAGCCGAACTCGTCTTGCAGGTAGAGAGCGCTCTGGCTCGCATCCACACTGCCGTTCTGGATGCTGCGGCTGTGCTCCAGCTCGGTCTTGCGGAACTCTGCACCCGAGGTCAGCAGGTGATCCCCGAGGTAGCCGCTCAACTGGCCATCCACCGTGTTGTTGGTCTGGGTGATGTCGGCGGCACCACCGTTGAGCTGGGAGTCATCCATCAGATCGGTCTGCTCGAAGTAGTAACGAGCGCGGCTGTCGAAGTGTTCCCAACGGCCGTTATGGGTCAGCCCCAGGCTCAGGCGATCGAGTTTCTGCACGTTGTGGGGGGTGGCCGGTGCGGTCGGGGCACGGGGCACGTTGTTGAAGTAGCTGTCCATGTCGTTCTGGTTGTAACCCAGATCGAAGTCGATGTCCTGGTTGTCGGCCACCAGCCACTTCAGGCTGGAGAGCACGTTGACCACTTCCCGTTTCTCCAGGGCGTCGGCATCCGGGTTATTGGACTGATCGCTCTTCCAGCGATCCCGCTGATAGCCTTCCACCACCACGCTGCCCAGCAGCTTGTTGTCGATCAGGGCGCCGGAGACGAAGGCGCTACCCTGGTTGGCATCCCCGCCATCCCCCTTGGTGGGCATGGTGTGGGTGTAGCCGACGGCCGCTTCGGTGTTCTCCTTGGCCTGGCGCAGGATCACGTTGACCACGCCGCCGAGGGCATCGGCCCCGTACAGGGAGGAGACGGGACCGCGGATCACTTCGATGCGCTCGATGGCGGCCATGGGAATGGAGCTTAAGTCGAAGTCGTTGCCAAAGGAGCTGCCCAGGGTCTCGCGGGCGTTGACCCGCTTGCCGTTGACCAGCAGCAGGGTGTAGTCACCGCCCATGCCGCGGATCTTGATCTCGTTGCGACCCGTGGGGTTGGTGCCGATGATGTTGACACCGGGAACGTGCTTGAGGGCATCGCCGATGTTGTTGACGTTCATCTTGTCCAGATCGGCGCGGGTGACCACGGAGACGCTGGCCGGGGCGGTCAGCTCGGTGTGTTTGGTCTGGGTGGCGGTGACCACCACCGTCTCGTTGGCCTTGACGGACTCGGCCTGGGCCAGGCCCGGTACGGCCAGCAGACCAAGGGAGAGCAGAATGGGGTTCAGTTTAAAGAGGCCGTGCTGCAACTGCATTGTCAAAAACTCCATGGATATAACTGAGGTTATGGGGTCCGGATTCTTCTGATCCGGTGCTCACTGACTTCCTTGTCTGGCGGTGCCAGAGGCAGGATTATTGTTATCTCTTGTGCTCTTCAGGCCCCGGATGAGGAACCAGACACCGGCGCAGGCCACCAGGGTGCATGCAATGTTGATCCAGGCCAGGGTGGGGAAACCGTGCAGGGCGCCCCCCTCGTCGGAGACCAGATATCTGGCGGAGAGCAGGCTGCCGAGGCCCGCCGCCACATTGGTGATCGAGCCCTGGAAAGACATGAAGGCGGCGCGCTGGTGGGGGGCCGGAATGGCCGCCGTGACCGCGAGGGTGGTGCTGGCACGGGCGGAGCTCAGGGCCATGAAGAGGGTGAACAGCAGATAGAGAGGCAGGCCTGCCGGCAAGGCAAAGCCCACCAGGGTGATCAGGGCCAGGGCCAGGCTGGTGAGCAGGATGGCGCCCTGGGCGCGGCCCTGATCGATCCAGACGCCGCACAGGCGCATGGTGGCCATGCTGGCAAGGCCGCCGCACAGATAGAGGCTGGCGATCTGCTCGCGCGGGAAACCCAGGTTGAACTGGAAGTAGTTGGCAAAGTGCGGAATGAGCAGGAAGTGGCCGAACATCTGCAGGCAGAGGATGAAGAGGGCTCCCTGGCAGAGCGGTGACCCCAGCAACTGGCGCATCCCCTGGCCTGCCGGGGCCCGGTTGACCGGCAGGGACGGCAGCCAGATGGCACACAGCAGGGCCAGCAGCAGACCGCTTGCACCGAACAAGAGGAAGGGGCTCTGCCAGCCAGACCACTGGGCCAGCACGAGGGCCGCGGGCACGATCAGAATGGCGGCCAGGGAAAACGCCATGCCCACGTAGGCGAGGCGGCGGCCCCGCTCGGCGGGCGGTACCAGATCCAGCACCGCCGCCATCAGGATGGCACCCAGGGGGCCGGCCACGCAGCCGGACAGGATAAAGATCAGCAGCAGGGTCTGGCTATCCTCGGCCAGGACGCAAGCCATCAAGAGCAGGAAGCGCAGGACCAGCAGCACCAGCAGGGCGGGTTTGCGGTTGACCCGATCGAGCCAGGGGGCGGCCAGGAGGCCCAGCAGGGCGGCTCCCAGAGTTGCGCCACCGCTGAAGTAACCTGTCTGCTCCGGCAGCATCCCCAGGCGGGTTACCAGTTCCGGGCCAAGGGGCATCACCATCATCATGCAGCCCATGGAGAGCATGTTGATGAGCAGCGCCAGGTGGATGGCGGCAGGGGTGGATGCGACGGATTCTGGCTTCATCAGAGGCTGACTCGAAAAAATGAGTCCGAATTGTATCCGAGGGTTTTTGTTGTGACAACAAATGATAACCATTTTTATTTGTATTGACTGGTATCTTAACGAGTCTTGATCAGGTGCCTCTGTGTGGGGTTGCATACCAGGCCCGTTGCAATCGGGGCGCCATGGACCATGATGGCAGGAAGCGAGAGGGTGGCGGTGAACGCCGGGAGGAGAAGATGCGCGCAGGATCAGGGTATTGGGGGCTGGGGTGCTGCCTGTTGCTGGCATTGCCTCTGAGGGCCGAAGTGAAGGTCATACCGGTATTCGAGGCGGATGCCGCGGTGCAGACGCTCAAGGAGATCTACCCGGATCTCGGGGTGAGCGCCATGGGCAACCAGCTGGTACTGAGCGGAACCCCCGCCCAGTTGCAGGAGGCCGAGCGTACCCTGGCGCAAGTGAACCAGCCGCCCCAAAGCCTGCTCATCGAGTGGCGGGTGGATGGCGCTTCCAGCCGTCAGCAGGCCGGAGTGGGGCTGGGCCTGGATGCCAAACGGCAGTGGTTGCTGGAGGGGGATGCCCGGCACTATGAACGCAGCCAGAGTGACAACTGGCAGGTGCGTGGCCTCTCCGGGCGGCCCGTGTTGTTGCAGATGGGGTCCTATCAGCCGGTCACCTTTTACCAGTGGCAGGGGGGAAGGGTAGTGGGCATGATGCCGCTGATGAACGGTCTCTACGCCACCGCGACCCTGATAGGGGACAGGGTGCAGGTGGCCCTCAGCAGTGAACAGGCAAGAGTGGAGCGGGGCAACATACACACCGGCCAGAGTGCCACCGAGGTGAGCGGCGCCCCGGGCCAGTGGCTGACGGTGGGGGAGCTTTCCACAACCCAAGGCAGCCGGGAGGCGGCGATCGCCAATCCATCAGGCATGGGCGGGGCCAGCGGCAGCGAACGCCAGACTCTGCAGATCCGGGTCACGCGCCAGTGAACCAGCCTGTCAGTGGGGTTGATCCAGGGCGTAATCCCGCAACTGGCGGCTTCTTAGCAGATACCAGAGTGCCCAGAGGCTGGCGATGAGCACCAGGGCTGTGGGCCAGTTGAACGACCACTGTTGCAGATTGAGGCTGTGCAGTTGTATCAGCAGGCCGCTGACGGCAGAGCAAAGCAGCAGGGCGCGGCTGTGGCGTCTGAGCCAGGCTCTGGCACTGTGGGTCTGGCGATGGGTGCCGCCGCAGGCGAGCAGCGCCAGCATGGCGGGCACGTCCGTCAGCAGGCTCACATAGAGGGCGAGCTTGTCCGGGTAGAAGAGGGTCAGGATGGCGCTGCCACTCTCCCGGGTGACCCCCGCCATCAGAAACAGCCAGACCGAGCGGGTCAGCAAGAGGGCGATGGGCCAGAACCAGAGCGGGGGGCGCAACTGGCCGTGATCGTCGTAACGGTGTTCGGGGTAGAGGGTCATGGTGGCCCGGTATCCATTCATGCAGTGCGAGTGATGAAGGGGATATGGGGCACAGGGCAGGCCATTGCAAGGCCGGCAACGGCCGGGAATTAATCGGGGGGCCAGGCCCCCCAATCCGCAGTCTTTAGTTGCCGGGTTCCGGCGTCACAGCCAGCCTTTTCGCTTGAAGAAGAGACCGGTGCCCAGCGATGACATCACCATCAGCACCAGGGAGAGGGGATAGCCATACTCCCAGGCGAGCTCCGGCATGCGGCCAAAGTTCATGCCGTAGATGCTGGCGATGAGCGTCGGCGGCAGGAAGATCACCGCGGCTACCGAGAAGATCTTGATCACCTTGTTCTGCTCCAGATTGGTCACCCCCATGGAGGCCTCCAGCTGGAAGTTGATCTTGTCGAACAGGAACTGGGTATGGGGCAGCAGGGATTCCACGTCGTGCAGCATCTCGTCGATCCACTTGTTCTGCTCCCCCGTCATGCGCTGGCGCAGACTGCGTTTGAGAAAGCGCAGGGCGCGGCGGGTATCGTGCAGGGAGAGACGGATCTGGCCGTTGGCCTCTTCTTGGGCCATCAGCTCCTTGAGCATGGGGTTGATCTGGTCCGGCTCGAAGATCTGATCGGCGGTGTTCTCCAGGGTCTTGTAGCCATCCTCGATGAGATCCGAGAGGTACTCCACCTTGAGGTTCTGCACCTCCAGCAGGATGTCGAGGGCGTCTTCGACCTCCAGCCTGTCCTGACGCATGTAGTGGCGCAGCAGACGCACCAGGCCGATGTCATCCTCGCGGATGCTGATCAGCAGGTTGTTGCGCAGGGTAAAAGAGACGTGCACACCCTTGGTGTCGCGACCGATGCGCTGGGGAAACAGGGAGTGGATGTGCAGACCGTCGGTGTCCCAGTAGAAGCGGGCGGATGCCTCGATGTCATCGAGCTCCTCCTTGTCCGGCACCTCCTCCAGGAACAGGCCCGTCAACCATTCTCGCTCCGCTGTGTCCGGCTTGTAGGCATCCAGCCAGACGGTGTTGTCGGGAACGATGTCATCCGGCCCGAGCGTGACTATGTCCAGCACCTTGTTGTTGAGAATGTAGGCGGTGATCATCTGTCCCCCCTTAAGAAGTCATGGGTAATCAGGGATGGTTGCACAGGTTCATGCGGCCTTAGATCGCACGGAAAGCGATCCCATGAAATAGCATAACGAGGCCGATGGACAACCTGAATGCGGCGAACTATACAGGGGCGGGACCCGCTTGTCAGGGCCTATTCATCAGGGGTTCAGCCTGTTCGCTCAAAAAAGCGGCGAGGTCGGATCAGCCGTGGCGACCCCGATGCGGGCGATCCCGGCGTCGCCTCCTTTGTTCGCCCTGGAGTGGAGGAGGGCCCGGGCTCACCGGCGGGAATGGCAGGTTGCTTGTCGCCCTGCGACAGCCCCCGGCCAAGCGCAGGAAACGGTCTCCGGGCGGTGTTCCGGGGCTGCGTCTCCTTGTTATCTGCTCTGGTTTGCGTGGGCAAGCCTGTTACATATTGGGATAGTTGGGGCCCGAGCCGCCCTGGGGCGGCGTCCAGACGATATTCTGGCTGGGATCCTTGATGTCGCAGGTTTTGCAGTGAATGCAGTTGGCGGCGTTGATCTGCAGCCTTGGCCGGGTATCCCCATCGAGGATCTCGAACACCCCCGCCGGGCAGTAGCGCTGGGCGGGTTCGGCCCAGGTGGGCAGGTTGACCTCGACCGGAATGCGCGCGTCCTGAAGGGTCAGGTGACAGGGTTGATCCTCGTCGTGGCTGGTGCTGGCCAGATAGACGGAGGAGAGCTTGTCGAAGCTGAGCTTGCCGTCGGGTTTGGGGTAGTCGATGGGCTGGCAACGGCTGGCCTGGCGCAGCTGGCGGTAATCCGGCTCCTTGTCCAGCAGAGTAAAAGGAGAGGTCAAGGCAAAGAGTCGCTGCTCCAGCCAGTTGAAGGCGCCGCCGAGCCAGGGGCCGAAGCGGTGCAGTGCGGCCCCAACGTTGCGGGCCCTCTTCAGTTCCCGGGTCAGCCAGCTTTGCAGCAGCGCGTCCTGAAACTCGGCCAGATCCCGTCCCCCTTCATCCCCTCCTCGCAGTGCCATGGCGACCGTCGCGGCGGCCACCATGCCTGACTTCATGGCGGTGTGGATCCCCTTGATGCGGGAGAAGTCCAGGGTGCCCGCATCACAGCCGATGAGCAGGCCGCCCGGAAAGTGCATGCGCGGCAATGAGTGCCAGCCCCCCTTGGTGATGGCCCGTGCGCCGTAGCTGATGCGCTCGCCCCCCTGCAACGTTGCCGCGATGAGGGGGTGGTGCTTGAGACGCTGGAATTCGTCGAAGGGGCTGAGCCAGGGATTCTGGTAGTTGAGATCGACGATAAGGCCGACTGCCACCTGATCCTGGGCCAGATGATAGAGATAAAAGCCCCCCTGACTCTTGTTGCCCTTTCCCTCACCAAGGGGCCAGCCGCTGCCATGGAGCACCCGCCCAGGATGGGATTGTCCCGCAGGCACCTGCCACACCTCCTTGAAGCCGATGGCGTAATGCTGCGGCTGGGCGGTATTTTCCAGATGGAATCGGGCGATCAGCTGTTTGCCGAGGTGGCCGCGCGCCCCTTCGGCAAACAGGGTATAGCGGCCATACAGGGCCATGCCGGGCACGTGATCCGGCTTGGGGTTGCCCTCCTTGTCGAGGCCAAGATCGCCGGTCACCACCCCGCGCACCCGGCCCTCCTTCACGATGAGGGTGCTCGCCGCAAAGCCCGGGTAGATCTCGACTCCGAGGGCCTCGGCCTGCTTGCCGAGCCAGCGGCAGAGGGTGCCGAGGCTGATGATGTGGCTGCCGTCGTTGTGCATGCGGGGTGGCACCGCCCAGTGGGGCAGTTGCAGGGAGCGGCTGTCGCTTTGCAGCAGATGGACCTGATCATCCGTCACCGGCACGCCGAGGGGGGCCTCCTGCCAGCTCTCTGGCAGCAGCTCCCTGAGGGCGAAGGGATCGAGCAGGGCGCCGGAGATGAGGTGGGCGCCTATCTCGGCCCCCTTCTCCAGCAGGCAGACCGAGAGGGCCGGGGCCTGCTGCTTCAATGCGATGGCGGCGCTCAGGCCTGCCGGGCCGCCACCGACGATGACGACATCAAATTCCATTGCTTCGCGTTCCATCTTGCCTCTGTGCTCGACTTGGCCTAGGGTAGTGCTGGTAGTTTACGTAAACGTAAACCACTTTGTCAGCAGAAAAGTGAGTGACGACAAGGTGGACCCACACAACAGGTATAAGGGATGACCGCCATGAAGCTGCTGGTCGCAGTCAAACGGGTCGTTGATTACAACGTCAGGATCCGGGTCAAGGGGGATGGCTCCGATGTGGAGCTCGCCAATGTGAAGATGGGCATCAACCCGTTTTGTGAAATCGCGGTGGAGGAGGGGGTGAGGCTGCGGGAAGCCGGCGTGGCATCCGAGCTGGTGGTGGTGACCTTCGGCCCCGAGGCGGCGGCCGAGCAGTTGCGCCATGCCCTGGCGCTGGGGGCGGATCGGGCGCTGCACTATGTTACCGGCGAGACCCTGACTCCGCTCACCGTGGCCCGGGCCCTGCAAACGGTGTGCGGGCAGGAGCAGCCCGACCTGGTGCTGCTCGGCAAACAGTCAATCGATTCCGACAACAACCAGGTGGGGCAGATGCTCGCCGCCCTCAATGACTGGCCGCTTGCCACCTTCGCCTCCGCCATCAGGCTGGTGGAGGGGGAATTGCAAGTGACCCGCGAGATAGACGGTGGCCTCGAGACCCTCGGCATGGCGCTGCCCGCCGTGGTGACCGTGGACTTGCGCCTCAACGAGCCGCGCTTCGCCTCCCTCCCCAACATCATGAAGGCCAAGCGCAAGCCGCTGGAGAGCCAGCCGTTCGCCGCCCTTGGGGTAGTGCCGGCCGGCCAGACACGGCAGCTCGGAGTGATGGCGCCGCCGGTACGCAGCGCCGGCATCAGGGTGGGCTCGGTGGACGAGCTGCTGGACAAGCTCAAGCACGAAGCCCGGGTGCTCTGATGGGCAGGGGCATGAGAGGGATGCCTCCCACAGGCGTGAGCGCCATGCATGGGGCAGCGGCCCAGGGGAGCAAGGGATCAATGGATGACATGAAGGTGCTGCCATGAGCGTACTTGTGATTGCGGAACATCATCAGGGGCGGATCGCCGACAACCTGGCCCAGCTGGTCACGGCGGCGGGGCGCCTGGGGGGCGAGGTGCACCTCTTGCTGCTGGGGCAGGGGCTGACGGAGGCGGGGGAGCAGGCCGCCGCCCTCACGGGGGTAAACCGGGTGCTGCTGGCAGAACATCCCATGCTGGCGGAGGGGCTCAACGACGGGGTCGACAGACTGCTCGCCGAGGTGGCCAGGGACTACCAGCACTGCCTGATGGCGGCCAGCAGCCAGGGCAAGGATCTGCTGCCGCGAGTGGCGGCCAGGCTCGGGGTGGAGATGATCGCCGAGGTGACCGGCATCGAGGGGCCCGACACTTTCCTGCGTCCCATCTATGCGGGCAACGCCATCGCCCGGGTGGCGAGCAGCGCCCCCGTCAAGGTGCTCACCGTGCGGCCCACCGCGTTCGCCAAGGCCGGGTCCGGGGAGGAGCGTGCCGTGATGGAATCGCTGCCGGTGGCCGAGGTGCGCTGCCGTACCCGGCTCATCGAGCGGCGTGCGGTGCGCTCCGCCAGACCCGAGCTCGGGGCGGCCCGGGTGGTGGTCTCCGGCGGGCGGGCACTCGGCTCGAAAGAGCACTTTGCCCTCATCGACGCACTGGCGGACAAGCTGGGGGCTGCCGTCGGGGCATCGCGGGCCGCCGTGGATGCAGGTTATGTCTCCAACGACCTGCAGGTGGGGCAGACCGGCAAGGTGGTGGCCCCCGAGCTCTACATCGCGGTGGGCATCTCGGGCGCCATCCAGCATCTGGCGGGGATGAAGGAGTCCAAGGTGATCGTCGCCATCAACAAGGACGCGGAGGCCCCCATCTTCCAGGTGGCGGACTACGGTCTGGTGGGGGATCTCTTCACCCTGCTGCCGGAGCTCACCGCCAAGCTGTAAATTTGCCACAAAGGGGCGAAGAAAGCCGTCCGTGCTGTCTCGCCCCTGTTTCCATGCATATTCTCTGCAAGCCCTGGCCCGTTCAGGGCTTTTGTCTGATGGGTGCCCGGTGGCGCCGGGGCAAAAGGTTGCGCTGGATCCCAAAAAGCCTTTGCCCCCACGGGGGGCTGTCGTGTAAAAACGTTCGAGTCACCGATCACACACATCCATTCACGGAAAGCGTCATGAGCAAACAGATTTACAACTTCTGCGCCGGCCCCGCCATGTTGCCGGTTGAAGTCATGGAGCGCGCCCAGCGCGAATTTTGTAATTTCCAGGGGCTGGGAGCCTCGGTTATGGAGCTTTCCCATCGCGGCAAGCCCTATATGGCGGTCGCCGAGAAGGCGGAAAGCGATCTGCGCGACCTGCTGGCGGTGCCGGACAACTACAAGGTGCTCTTCATGCACGGCGGTGGCCGCGGCCAGTTCTCCGCCGTGCCCATGAACCTGCTGGGTGGCGCCAACAAGAAGGCAGATTACCTGGTGACCGGCGTCTGGGCCCAGAGCGCCGTGGATGAAGCCCAGAAATACGGTGACATCCAGACCTTCCAGGGGGTGGCCAAGAACGAGCAGGGGGTCTCCCACCTATTGCCGACGCCGGCGTTTCGCGCCGATGCCGCCTATGTGCACTACTGCCCGAACGAAACCATCGATGGCATCGAGATGTTCGACATCCCGGCCACTGGCGATGTGCCCCTGGTGGCGGATCTCTCCTCCACCATCCTCTCCCGTCCCCTCGACGTGAGCCGCTTCGGCATCCTCTACGCCGGTGCCCAGAAGAACATAGGCCCCTCTGGTCTGGCCATCGCCATCGTGCGCGATGACCTGCTGAACCAGGCCCGCGCCGATGTGCCGTCCATCTTCGACTACCAGCTCACCGCCAAGAACGACTCCATGTTCAACACGCCCCCCACCTACGCCTGGTATCTGGCCGGTCTGGTGTTCGAGTGGCTCAAGGAGCAGGGTGGCCTGGCGGCGATGGAAGCACGCAACAAGGAGAAGGCCGACTTCCTCTACGGCTACCTCGATCAGTCGAGCTTCTATGGCAACAAGGTGGATGTGGCCTGCCGCTCCCGCATGAACGTGCCCTTCCAGCTGAAAAACGAGGCTCTGGACAAGCTGTTCCTGGCGGAATCGGAAGCGGCCGGTCTGCTGGCCCTCAAGGGACACCGCATCGTCGGTGGCATGCGCGCCAGCCTCTACAACGCCATGCCCCTGGAAGGGGTCAAGGCCCTGGTCAGCTTTATGGATGACTTTGCCAAACGCCACGGTTGAGGCGTGTCTCCCCATTGCCAGACGCCGGGGACTCCCCGGCGTCTGTTTTTCAGACCCATCCTGACCCAGGCCGCCCTCTCCCGAGGTCGTGCCACTGTCGAACTTGCCGCGGGGGACGCGGGCTGTTAACGTCCGGTCAGGTGATTTAATTGAGATCGAACAGGAAGTCTATGAATTCGTTGCGTTTGGAACCCATTTCTAGCGTGGCCGGGGTGGTCAATTTGCCCGGCTCCAAGAGTGTCTCTAACCGGGCCCTGCTGCTGGCGGCCCTGGCCCGGGGCACCACCCGGCTGACCAACCTGCTCGACAGCGATGACATCCGCCACATGCTGGCGGCGCTGACCCAGCTCGGCGTCAAGTACAAGCTCTCCGCCGACAAGACCGAGTGCACCGTGCACGGTCTGGGCCGCAGCTTCGCGGTCTCGGCGCCGGTCAACCTGTTCCTCGGCAATGCCGGTACTGCCATGCGCCCCCTGTGTGCCGCCCTGTGCCTGGGCTCCGGCGAGTACACCCTGGGCGGCGAGCCGCGCATGGAAGAGCGCCCCATCGGCCACCTGGTGGATGCCCTGCGCGAAGCGGGTGCCCACATCCAGTACCTGAAGAAAGATGGCTATCCGCCCCTGGTGGTGGATGCCAAGGGGCTCTGGGGTGGCGATGTCCACATCGACGGCTCCGTCTCCAGCCAGTTCCTGACGGCGTTTTTGATGGCGGCCCCCATGGCGGCCGGCGACACCCGCATCCACATCAAGGGGGAGCTGGTCTCCAAGCCCTACATCGACATCACCCTGCACATCATGAAACAGTTCGGGGTGGTCATCGAGCACGACGACTACAAGGTGTTCTACATCAAGGGCAACCAGACCTATGTCAGCCCAGGCGACTTCCTGGTGGAAGGGGATGCCTCCAGCGCCTCCTACTTCCTCGCGGCGGGCGCCATCAAGGGCAAGGTGCGGGTTACCGGCATCGGCAAGCACAGCATCCAGGGGGACATCCACTTCGCTGACGTACTGGAGAAGATGGGGGCTCGCATCACCTGGGGCGATGACTTCATCGAGGCCGAGCAGGGGCCGTTGCACGGCATCGACATGGACATGAACCACATCCCGGATGCGGCCATGACCATCGCCACCACGGCGCTGTTTGCCGAGGGCACCACCACCATCCGCAACATCTACAACTGGCGGGTGAAGGAGACCGACCGCCTGCACGCCATGGCGACCGAGCTGCGCAAGCTGGGCGTGGAAGTGGAGGAGGGGCACGACTTCATCACCGTGATCCCGCCCGCACAGCTGACCCACGCGGCCATCGACACCTACAACGATCACCGCATCGCCATGTGCTTCTCCCTGGTGGCGCTCTCCGATACGCCGGTCACCATCAATGATCCGGGTTGCACCTCCAAGACCTTCCCGGACTACTTCGACAAGCTGGCCAGCGTCAGTCAGGCTTGAGCCCTTTCGGCCCGCTTCGTGCGGGCCTTTTCATCTCTGCCCCCCGCTTTTTTCATGCCTCCTAGCAGCATTATGCAAACTTGCAAGGTTCGATAATAAAATTCCTTGCCGAAGAATGTAATTTTCTATTTACACCGACCCGGCACAGGGCTAGATTGAGATCTCTTTATCGCAGTCATCTAGCAGGAAACTTGGTCATGCAGCATCAAACCGACGACGTTCGTATCAGTGAAATCAAAGAGTTATTGCCCCCGGTTGCGGTGCTTGAGAAGTTTCCGGCGACCGACACCGCCTCGGCCACCGTGTTTGAATCCCGTCAGGCCATCCACAACATCCTGGCCGGCGACGATGATCGCCTGCTGGTGGTGATCGGCCCCTGCTCCATCCACGATCCGGTCGCCGCCCTGGAATACGGCAAGCGCCTCAAGGTGCTGCGCGACGAGCTGAAAGATCAGCTGGAGATCGTGATGCGGGTCTACTTCGAAAAACCCCGTACCACAGTGGGCTGGAAGGGGCTGATCAACGATCCCTACCTCGACAACAGCTGCCAGATCAATGACGGCCTGCGCCTGGGTCGCAAGCTCTTGCTGGATCTCAACGACATGGGGCTGCCGACCGCCTCCGAGTTCCTCGACATGATCACCCCGCAATACGTGGCGGATCTGATGAGCTGGGGTGCCATCGGCGCCCGTACCACCGAATCCCAGGTACACCGCGAGCTGGCCTCCGGTCTCTCCTGCCCGGTGGGCTTCAAGAACGGCACCGACGGCACCATCAAGGTGGCCATCGACGCCATCGGCGCCGCCAGCGCCCCGCACCACTTCCTGTCGGTGACCAAGTACGGCCACTCCGCCATCGTCTCGACCGCTGGCAACCCGGACTGTCACATCATCCTGCGCGGTGGCCGCGAGCCCAACTACAGCGCCCGTCACGTGGATGAGGTGGTGAGTGGTCTGGACAAGGCCGGTCTGCCCCAGAAAGTGATGATCGACTTCAGCCACGCCAACAGCAGCAAGCAGTTCAAGAACCAGATGCTGGTGGCCGAGGACGTGGCCGGTCAGCTGCGTGCCGGCAGCAAGGCGGTGTTCGGCGTCATGGTGGAGAGTCACCTGGTGGAAGGGCGCCAGGATCTGGTGGACGGGTGCGAGCTCACCTTCGGCCAGAGCATCACCGACGCCTGCATCGGCTGGGCCGATACCGAGGTACTGCTGCGCAACCTGGCGGACGCCGTGGCCGCTCGCAACGCCCTCTGAGCCCAAGGCGCCCCGTTGGCGGGGCAATAAAAAAGCGCGACCCTGGGTCGCGCTTTTTGTTTGGCCATCTCTCGGCAGGTCGCGGTTTACTTGGCCCGCTCCTGGTGGCCGCGCAGGCGGATGTTGATCATCTCCACCACCAGCGAGAAGGCCATGGCGAAGTAGATGTAACCCTTGGGAATGTGCAGATCCAGCCCTTCGGCCATCAGCGCCACCCCGACCAGGATAAGGAAGGAGAGGGCCAGCATCTTGATGGTGGGGTGGGTATCGACGAAGTCGCCGATGGCCTTGGCGGCAAACATCATGACGCCGACGGCGATGATGATGGCCAGCACCATGACAGGGACATGATCCGCCATGCCCACGGCGGTGATGACGGAGTCCAGGCTGAAGATGATGTCGAGGATGGCGATCTGCACCAGAGTGGACAGGAAGCCCGCGGTCTTGCTCACCACACCCGCCTCTTCGGCGGCCCCTTCCAGGCTCTGGTGGATCTCGTGGGTGCTCTTGGCGATGAGGAACAGACCCCCCACCAGCAAGATGAGATCCCGTCCCGAGATGGCTTCCCCCAGCACGGTGAAGAGGGGCTCGGTGAGGCGCATCACCCAGGCCAGGGAGAGCAGCAGCAGGATGCGGGTGCCCATGGCGAGCCCCAGCCCCAGGATGCGCGCTTTCTGGCGCTGGGCTTCCGGCAGGCGACCCACCAGGATGGAGATGAAAATGATGTTGTCGATGCCGAGCACGATCTCGAGCAGGGTCAGGGTGGCGAGCGCGACCCAGGCGGAGGGGTCCGCAATCCATTCCAGCATGATTGAACCTTGGTTGAACAGTGATTGAGGTAGAAGCCGCGCATTTTAGCAGGGGGTCATGGCTTGTCCCAGTGGCGGGAAAAGATAAAAATGGCGGCGATCCAACAGGAGGGAAACATGTTTCGATTAGGGCTCATCATCAACCCCGTTGCCGGCATCGGCGGGGCCGTCGGTCTCAAGGGCAGTGACGGCATGGTCGCCGAGGCGCTGGCGCGCGGGGCCGTCCCCAAGGCCCGGGAGCGGGCCCGCCAGGCCCTGTTGCCCCTGTGCGAGCTTACCACGTCATTCGAGCTGCTGACGGTGGCCGAAGAGATGGGGGCCGACCTCGCCGCCGAGCTGGGGTTGCCCCATCGCATCGTCCATCGGCCTGCCGGGGTGCAGACGAGCGCCGAGGACACCCGGGCTGCCGCCCTGGCCCTGCGCGATGCCGGGGTGGATCTGCTGCTCTTCGCCGGTGGCGATGGCACTGCCCGTGACATCTGCGCGGCGGTGGGGGAGTCCTGCCATGTGCTCGGCATCCCGGCGGGGTGCAAAATCCACTCCGGGGTCTACGGGGTGACGCCGGCGGCGAGCGGCCGGGTGGCGGCCAGAATGATCGCAGGGGAGCTTCTGAGCCTGGTGGATGCGGAGGTGATGGACATCGACGAGGAGGCGTTTCGCGCCGGCAAGGTGCGCGCCCGCCACTACGGCCAGCTGCTGGTGCCCGGGGATCTGCGCTACGTGCAGGCGGTCAAGCAGGGGGGGCGGGAGTCCGAGGAGCTGGTGCTCGCCGATCTTGCCGCCGGTGTGGTGGAGCAGATGGAGCCCGATACCCTCTACCTGATGGGGTCGGGGAGCACGGTGGCCGCCTGCATGGGGGAGCTGGGTCTGGAAAATACCTTGCTCGGTGTGGATCTGGTGGAAAATGGCCGGCTTATCGGGCAGGATCTCAGCGCCGCCGAGATCCTGACCCTTATCCGCGGCCGTCGCTGCCGTCTGATCATCACCCTGATCGGCGGTCAGGGACATCTGTTCGGGCGCGGAAATCAGCAATTGAGTCCAGACGTGATCCGGGCCGTCGGGCGCGAGCATATCCAGGTGCTCGCCACCAAAGCCAAGCTGGCGGCGCTAGAAGGCCGTCCGCTGCTGGTGGACACCGACGATCCGGCACTGAACCGGTCGTTGAGTGGTTATCTGCGCATAACCACGGGATACAAGGATCAGGTCATCTACCCGGTGGCCAACCCGGAATAGGACATCAAGGATGCGGCTGGCCTGGCGCCAGAGAGCCGCGATCAACCGGATCGCGGTTCCACTCCCCGAATTTTTTGCCGGCAACCCCGGAAATGAGGCTGCGTTAAATGACGATTCACGATTTTGAACACAAGTTGTTGGGACTGATCGACGCCATGGTCGCCACGGCCAGCGAAGACGAGCTGTTTGCGGGCGGCTATCTGCGGGGGCACATCTCCCTTGCGGTGGCGCGCGCCGAGCTGGAGGGCAAGACCCTGGTGCGGGACGTCAAGAGCTATGTGCTGCGCAGCCTGAACGAGGCCATCTTGCAGGGTGAGCTCTCCGAGCAGGACGAGGTGCTGGTGCAGGAGATGTGGAAGCGTCTGCAGGCCCAGGCGGAAGCTTGATCCCATTCGCAGTTCAAACACAAGTTTAAGTAATCTGCTTCCCTGAGTGTTATCAAAAGGTTAATAATGAGGCTCGCCTTTTGTTTCAGGGATTAAACCATGGCCTCCACCTCACGCATTGCCACCAAACTGCCGCTCGAGATGCTCTATCACTGGGAGCGGCAGTGTCCCGAACGAATCTATCTGCGTCAGACCATCCACCGCGAATACGTCGACTTCACCTGGGGTGAGGTCGCCGACGAGGCGCGGCGCATGGTGACGGCACTGCGCGCCCTGGGCCTGGAGCCCGGTGACAAGGTGGCCCTGCTCTCCAAGAACTGCGCCCAGTGGTTCATCGCCGATCTGGCGATGCAGATGGGGGGATACGTGAGCGTGCCCATCTACCCCACCGCCAACGTCGACACCATCGAGTACGTGCTGCGTCACAGTGAAACCAGGGCGATCTTCGTCGGCAAGCTGGACGACTGGAAGAGCCAGGAGGCGGGGGTACCCGGGGATCTGCTGCGTATCGCCCTGCCTTACGACACCATGCCGGCCGCCCACCAGTGGGACGATCTGCTGGCGCAATACGACCCAATCCCGGACAGCCCGGTGCAGGCGCCGGATGCCCTGCTGAGCCTGGTCTACACCTCCGGCAGCACCGGCAAGCCCAAGGGGGCCATGCTGAGCGTGGAGCGCTATGCCTGGTCCTGCGAGAAGCTGGTGGAGGCGGTCTCCCTCACCGCCGAGGATCGCGGCTTCTCCTACCTGCCCCTTGCCCACATCACCGAGCGGGTCTACATCTACGGCGGCAGCCTGTTCAGCGGTGCCACCATCGCCTTCCCCGAATCCCTCGACACCTTCATCGAGGACGTCAAGCGCTGCCGTCCCACCGTCTTCATCTCGGTGCCGCGGCTCTGGGCCATGTTCCGCATCAAGATCCACGAGAAGCTGCCCCAGAAAAAGCTGGCGCTGCTGCTCAAGATCCCCCTCGTCTCCAGCCTCATCAAGAGCAAGCTGCAAAAGGGGCTGGGGCTGGATCAGGCACGGGTGCTGGGCTGCGGCTCTGCGCCGGTGGCCCCGGCGCTGCTGGAGTGGTATCACAGCATCGGCATCCATATCACCGAGGCCTGGGGCATGACCGAGAACCACGCCTACTCCACCCTCAACTACCCGTTCCGGGCGGACAAGATAGGCACCGTCGGCAAGGCCGGGCCCGGGGTGACCATCAAGATCTCCGACGAGGGGGAGATCCTCTGTCGCTGCGACGGCATGATGGTGGGCTACTACAAGGATCCCGAGCACAGTGCAGAGGCCATCGACGCCGAGGGCTGGCTGCACACCGGTGACATGGGCAAGCTGGACAGGGAGGGTTACCTCACCATCACCGGTCGCATGAAGGACGTCTTCAAGACCGCCAAGGGCAAGTACGTGGCCCCGGTGCCCATCGAGGGGATGCTCGGGCAGGAGCCCATCATCGAGCAGCTCTGCGTCATCGGCTACGGCATGCCGCAGCCGGTCGCCCTGGTGCAGCTCGCCGAGAGCGCCATGAAGGGGGACAAGGCCGGGGTGGAGGCCCAGCTGGAGGCTGCCCTCAATCGGGTCAACGACAAGCTGGAATCCCATGCTCGCCTGCGAGGCATCCTGGTGGTCAAGAGCCCCTGGAACATCGAGAACGGGGTGCTGACCCCCACCATGAAGATCCGCCGCCACCTGCTGGAACAAAAATACGCGGACATCGGCGAGCGCTGGTCCGGCAGCCAGCGCATCCTGTGGGAGTCCTGACAGGGGCTGGTGCCGCCATATGGGCCACATCAATGACAGTCGGGGGAGCCAGTGGCTCCCCCGCTGTATTTCAGGGGGAAGCAGCCGACAGGGGGCGGGGCTGGGGCATTGACGCCTTCTCCGAGGTTTCCCGCTGCCGCCATGCCGCCCCGCGTCGGGGGAACAGGCAGGGAAAGGCATTTGCAAAATCCATGGAAAGGCGGGATCCCAGTGGCTTGGCAAATGCATCTTGGGGTCAAACATTGGGGCCGCAAGGGGCGAGGGCAGGGCATTGACCCCTTCACCGACGCTTCCCGCCACCGCAGAGGAGGTCTGCCAATAAGGTCATCGGAGGGAGACCGCCCTCACATGGGGCAGGGGGGCATCTGATGCACGGCGCCAGAGGCGCAGAGAAAGGGGGTGAGGGGCAGGATGAGAGCCGCAGAGAGCAAGAAGGGGAGCCTCAGCTCCCCTTCCCGTTGACGGATGCCGGGGTCAGACGGCTTTGTACTCAAGCTCGACTGAACCCAGGGCCTTCAGGGTGGACTGGGCCGAATCCCGCTGGCTGATCTGGCCATCCTTGCTCTCCAGCAGCACGGCGCGGCGCACGGTGGCGAGATCCTCGCCACCCAGCACCGCGTGGGCGCAGGCCATCTGCATCGGCGGCAGGCTCGGGTTGAAGGCGGCGTTCTCGGCATAGCGGCCGCAGAAGATGCGCCCGTCCTCGAACTGCAGCGCCACCGCGGCATAGCCCTGGCTGTAGGGGGCATAGCTCTGGCGGGCGGCGGCGAGCGCAGCCTGCCACAGGGGATCGTCGCTCTCGAGCACCAGCTCGTCGTGAGCCTGGGGGCTCATCAGGGCATCGGTGATCTCGAGATCGGCAGGGCCGAAGGAGTGGGGCAGGAAGGATTGCAGCTCGCTGAGATCGTCCGGCAGGGAGACCTTCAGGGTCTTGGCGGTGCTCAGCTCGTTCATGAACTGGCGGCAGTGGCCGCAGGGGGTGTAGTTCACGGTGATCTCGGAGATCCCGGTCTCGCCACCCAGCCAGGCGTTGGAGATGGCGGACTGCTCGGCGTGGACCGAGTGGAACAGCCCCTGGCCCGCGAACTCCATGTTGGCGCCAAAGTACCAGGTGCCGCTCAGGCCGCAGGCGATGGCGCCGACGAAGAACCTGGAGATGGGGGCCACCGAGCAGGCGGCCGCCAGCGGCAGCAAGGCCAGACGCAGGGCCCTGTCATCCAGCCCGGTGGCGGCTTTCAGGGTCGCGACCTGGTCCGGGGTGAAACGGGCCTGGAAATCGTCCCCCAGCATGGGCAGCAGGGCGGCCTGGAGCGGGGCGGAAAGGGTCTCGAATGGCTTGGCAAAGCGGGGATGCATACTGTGTCCTCAAAGGCCAATTGGGGGGCCATTGTAGGGAGCAAGCGCGGCGAATTGTGTGAGCGCGCTCACGCCTTGATGGGCAAAGGGGCGGGGATGGTAAAGGAAACGTTTGTCTTTCGCAATCTGTGCGCTTGCTCGCAGCATCAGGGGAGTGGCTGTGCCCTATGGCTGTGATTGAAGGGCAAGGAGGCCATGGCCGCAGGGGCGGCCATGGCAGGGGGGCGCCGGGCTCAGATCAGCCAGTGGTAGAGGGCAAACAGCAGGGGGGCGACGGCGGCGGTCAGCACGCCGCACACCACCATGGCCAGCGACGAGAAGGCCCCCTGGGTGACCCCCTGCTCGGCGGAGGCGGCGGTGCCGATGGCGTGGGCGCAGGCCCCCATGGCGAGCCCCTGGGCCTCGGGGTCGGTCACTCGCATCAGCCTGAGCAGGGGATAGCCTATCAGGGCCCCCAGTATCCCCACCACTACCACCACAGCGGCGGCGATGGCGGGAATGCCGCCGAGGGATTGGCTGACGCTCATGGCGAGCGGCGTGGTGATGGACTTGGTGGCGATGGAGGCGAGCAGCGCCGGATCCGCCCCCATCAGGTGGCCAATCCCCAGGGTAGTGCAGACCGAGATGAGCACAGAGGTGAGGGTGCAGAGGACGATGGGCTTGAGCTTGTCCCGGATCTGGCGCGCCTGCTGGTAGAGGGGCAGCGCCAGCGCCACCACGGCGGGCTCCAGCAGGGCCGTGATGGGGGCGGTGCCGCGCTGGTACTGATCCAGCGGCAGATCCAGCCAGAGCAGCAGGCCTATGATGGCGGCGGTGGGGATCAGCACCGGATTGATGACGGGCCAGGGCAGGCGGCGGTAGAGGGCCCGGGTCATGAAATAGAGGGCCAGGGTCAGGGGCAGGGCGAACCAGAACATCATTCTCTGTTCATCCTCTGGTAGAGATGGCCGACCGCCCCCAGGATCAGCACGATGCCGAGCACGACGCAGAGCATGATGAGGCCAAACGACTGGCGCAGGGGCTCGAGCCAGGCCACCAGACCGACGGCGACCGGCACGAACAGGACCCCCATGTGACGCAGCAGCAGGCCGCCCCCCTGCTCGACCCAGGAGAAGCGGATGAGCTGCAGGGAGAGCAGCACGAACAGCAGCAGCATGCCGAGGATGCTGCCGGGGAAGACGAAGGGCAGCAGGGCGGCCAGAGCCTTGCCCGCCAGCAGGCAGGCGATGATGACCAGAAAATCACGGAGGTAGCGCAAGGCGCGTTGCAACAACACGGGGGCCTCATCTTGGCAACTGTGAGCGAGGTCGCAGTTTAACAGGCACGGGGGGCATGGAACAGGGTCAACTGACCCGCAGGGGATACAATGGCCCCGGCATCATCCCCATTCACCAGAAGGAGTTCCCATGTCGTACACCTCTCTCCTGGCCAGGTTGCGCCAGTTGCCCGCCGATCCCGCCCTGCCTCCCCAACTGCTGCAAACCCGTCAGTGGGAGGGCCCCCTGTGCCGGGTGAGGCTGGACAATACCGGGTCCAGCCCCGAGGTCGTGCGCCACTGGCGGCTGTTTGAGGGGAAGCTCGGTCTCTCTCCCGACGCGGCCATCTACGGGGAGGGGTTCCAGATGCTGGCCCAGACCATGGGCAGCTGGCAGGCCCCCGAGCCGGTGGGCCGCTGCCCCGACGCCGGCGTCTATCGCATCACGGACGACGACGGCTATCACACCGTGCACAACCTGCTGCTGGTGGCCTGCGAGGGGGGCTGGCTGCTGCTGGCGTTTGCGAGCTGCCAGCGCTTTGGCGGGGAGTTTCGCCTCTACCCGGACGGGCGCCTCGAGATAGTGATGAACGCCGAAGGGCGCACCCTTGCACCGGGAGAGCACTGGCAGAGCGAGGCGCTGATCTGCCTGGAGGGGCCGGACAGAGAGGTCCTGCTGGGGTCGCTGGCGGACTATATCGAGGCCGAACACCCTTCGCTGGTGAACGAGGTGCCCGCGCGCCCGAGTGGCTGGTGCTCCTGGTATCACTACTACGCGGACGTGAGCGCCGCCGACATTCGCGAGAACCTGGCGGTGCGGGCGATGCGCTTCCCGGCCCTGCGCTACGTGCAGATAGATGACGGCTATCAGGCGAAAATGGGGGACTGGCTCACCCCTTCCCCCAAGTTCGAGCAGGGGGTGGCAACCCTGGCCGGGGAGATCCGCGCCGCCGGCTGCGAGCCCGCGCTCTGGGTCGCCCCCTTTATCGCCGAGCCCGGTTCGCAAGTGTTCCAGCAGCACCCGGAGTGGTTCGTGAAGGGGGAGGATGGCCTGCCGCTCCCCTCGGAGCGGGTCACCTACGGCGGCTGGCGCTGCACCCCCTGGTATGTGCTGGACGGCACCCATCCCGAGGTGCAGGCCCACCTCGAGCAGGTGTTTCGCACCCTGCGCGAGCAGTGGGGCATCCACTACTTCAAGCTCGATGCGAACTTCTGGGGCGCCATCCACGGCGGGCGCTTCCACGACCCCGCTGCCACCCGGGTCGAGGCCTATAGACGCGGCATGGCCGCCATCCTGCGCGGGGCGGGGGAGGGCGCCTTCCTGCTCGGCTGCAACGCGCCGATCTGGCCAAGCCTTGGCCTGGTGCACGGCATGCGGGTGAGCGATGACGTGGAGCGCCAGGGCCGGCGTTTTCGCCAGATAGCGCGGGAAGCCTTCTGCCGCGCCTGGCAAAACGACAGGCTCTGGGCGCTGGATCCCGACTGCGTCTGCCTGCGGGATATCCCGGGCCAGCACGCCAGCCGCGCCGAGTATGACTTCCACCTGGCTGCCCTGGTGGCGAGCGGTGGCATGGTGCTGGCGGGGGACCGATTGCAGGATCTGGACGAGGGGCAGGGGGCGCACCTTGGCAAGCTGCTGGCCCTGTGCGCGGCGCGCACCCCGGCGGCCCGCTTCGATGACATGGGGTTTGGCCGCGCTCGGGTGGCCCTGCCCGGGGGCGGCGAGCTGCTCTGCCTGTTCAACTGGGACGAGCAAGCCACAAAGATGGCGCTGCCGGCGGGGGGCAGGGATTTCTGGGACGACACCCCCCTGGGAGAGACGCTGGAACTGGCGGGGGGCCAGGGGGCGGTGATCCGCTACTCCTGAATGCCGCACTCAGCAAAAAGGCTCCCTCGGGAGCCTTTTTATCGGGCGGGGTTGACCCCTAGAAGTGCCACTCCATCCCGATGGCGTAGTTGGCGGAGCCATAGCCCGGGATCTCGTTGCTGGAGGCGAGCGCCTTGAGGGTGAGGCGGGCGCTGAGGGGAATGCCGAGCCCCATGCCGATGGCGACCTCGTCGCTCTGATCCCCCATCATGTCCACCCGCAGGGTGCGGTAGAGGGAGAGATCCTGGCTCATCTGGGCATAGATCTGGGACGACTTGTTGTAGAGCTGACCGAAGATCTCCATCTGGAAGCCGTTCTGGGGCGTGATGGCCAGGGGAATGCCGGCGAAGCGATAGAGATCCGAGTGGTTGAAATAGCTGTTGGTGATCTGGGGGGTGAAGTCGGTCTGCTGGTAGAGGGTATTGAAGTTGCGCTCGATGAGCCGATAGGTCTGCTCCGGCAGGCGCAGCAGATAGTCCGGCACTTCGAAACGTACCCCGGCCAGGGTGCTCTGGGGCAGCAAGGCACAGGCGACAAGGGTGAGAGCAGGCAGTGCTGAACGCATAAAACGTGAGATCCCCAACAGTCGAGGCGCGGCATCCATGCCGGCAGCGCATGTAATTATCAAACTATCAGGAGCTTGGCTCCCCTGCTCATTATGTCGCGAGCGCGGGGAGCCGACAGGGTTTTATGTGTGAAACGCCTCACATCTCATAGATCTTCCAGGTAGTGATAGAGACTCTTCAGGATCGCAAAGTTCCGTTCGTTACCCTGATTTTGCTCCGCCAGCGCCTCGAGACGGGGCACATAGTCCGGCAGACGGCGGCTGAAGTAGTCGCTGCAGTGCAGGCGCCAGCGCTTCTGCTCCGCCTCGCTCAGGGTGTGGGGCCAGTTGCGGGCGCGGTAGCGGAACAGCATCTGGGGCAGGCGCGGGTCGCTGAAGGCAAACTCCCGCTCACCCAGCAGCTCCGCCGGGGTGGCGCGCACCAGATCCATGGTGGCCTTGTCGCCGTGGCCGAAGAAACCGGCGTAGAGCTGGGTATCGGGATCGCTGTCATTGCTGCCGGCAAACTCCTGATTGAACACCTCCACCAGTTTCTCCCGCACCTCGGGATGGGCCCGCAGCAGATCCAGGCTCTTGCGACACTGCTCCCGGTCGATGCCAAGCTGATCGGCCCGCTCCGGGGTCAGGGTGGCGGCCGGCGCCAGCACCGGGCACTTGTTGATGTGCACCAGCTTCACCGGAATGGCCGCCAGATCCCCCAGCTCCTCTTTCCTGGTGTAGAGGCGCTCGCGGATCTCCTCGCTGGTGAGCTCGATGAGGGGGGTGGGGTCGCGGGTCAGATCCACCATGATCACCGCGTTCTGGTTGCTGGGGTGCCAGGCGAGCGGCGACACCCAGCTTGCGCACCCCTGCCAGGGGGAGAACATGCCGGAGACGTGCACCAGCGGCTTCATGGTCACCACGTCGATGAGCGCCTTCACCTTGTTCTTGTTGCGCAGGGCAAACAGGTAGTCAAACAGCTTGGGCTGGGCCTTTTTCACCAGCCTGGCCATCTCTATGGTGGCCAGCACGTCCGAGAGCGCATCGTGGGCGTTGGCGTGGGCCACCCCGTTTGCCACCGTCAGCCTCTCCAGCTTGAAGCTCGGCTTGCCCTCTTCATCAAACGCCCACTCTATCCCCTCAGGGCGCAGGGCGTAGCAGGACCGCAGCATGTCGAGGATGTCCCAGCGGGAGTTGCCGTTCTGCCAGCTGTAGGCATAGGGGTCATAGAAGTTGCGATAGAGGGTGTAGCGGGTCACCTCGTCATCGAAGCGGATGCTGTTGTAGCCCAGCACGCAGGTGTTCGGGGTGGCGAACTGCTCGTGGATCTGGCGAATGAAGTCCGCCTCGCACAGGCCATCCTTCATCGCCTTCTGCGGCGTGATGCCGGTGATGAGGCAGGCTTCCGGCTCCGGCAGGTAGTCCGCAGGCGGCTTGCAATAGATCACCAGTGGCTCGCCGATGAGGTTGAAATCGGCGTCGGTGCGAATGCCCGCAAACTGCGACGGCCTGTCTTTGGCCGGACTGATGCCGAAGGTCTCGTAGTCGTGGAAATAGAAGGTAGGCTTTGTCTGCTGGCTCATTTCGTGGTTCTGAATTGTGTTTATATGCTTGAAAAACAAGTCGTTATACGGAGTGTTATCTCAGATTGTCTCACTTTGTCTGATCTTGATTCAGTCCGTTTCAGACCAGTTTGGTACGTATCTGTGTACACGTCAGGGCGCGTTAATGTGTCAGTGAAAAATCAGATGGCCAATCACAGGAGAGTCATATGCCACTTACTGATGCGAAGCTACGTGCCCTGTATGGTAAGCCCTACTTTGGTAAGACGGAATTGTCAGATCGTGATGGATTGTCAGCTCGGGTCACCGAGCGTGGCACCATCTCATGGCAATATCGCTATCGCTGGCAAGGAAAAGCGGCGAGACTCAAAATTGGACGCTATCCCGACCTTAAACTCGCTGATGCCAGGGCATTGATCCCTGCTATCCGTGGTGCGCTGGAGCGTAATGAACACCCTAGAGTTTTCTGGGATAAGCTCCACCAGAAGCATGATGTCACACTGAAACAGTGCTGCGAGCATTTTCGTGAGCATCATCTTCCCAAGCTGCGGCCTCGTACGGTCATGCTCTATGAGCATACCATGCAGCGCTATTTCGAACCTCTGTTTATTGGTATTCCGGTTGAGCAGATCCCGTTTTCCAGCTGGCTGGAGTGGTTTGATAAAATTGGCAAGAAAAAGCCCAAAAATGCCGGTCATTTATTACGCAGATTAAAGTCCATTCTTAGTTTTTGTATTCGGAGAAATCTCATTGGCGGCTCCCCGGTGTTGCAATTACGCACCGAAGATGTTGGATCTCAACCTGAAAGAGGTACTCGTGTGCTGACCATGCGTGAACTCGCTCAGATTTGGATTGCATTTGAACAGAGCAGGGCCAGCCGCGGATTAAAATTGGCCGCCAAACTGGTGATCCTGCTGGGCTGTCGCAGTGGCGAGGCATTGGGGGCGCAGTGGAGTGAGTTTAATCTGGAGGAGCAAATTTGGACGGTTCCCGCTGCTCGTGCCAAAAGCGGCTCACCAATACGTCGGCCTATTCCTACCAGGGTGATGATGTTGCTGCAAGAAGCGGCGGCGAAATCTCGGCTAAAGGGGGGGCCAGTATGTCGCTCGCCGGTGAATCCAAAGATGTCATTAAGTAGTGCATCTCTTATCCAGCTAGCAGAGCGGGTGCGAGATAAACTGGAGCTGCCGTATTGGCGTATGCATGACATGCGTCGGACACTCAGTACTCGTTTATCGGAAGAACGAGTTCTACCACAAGTCACAGAAAAAATGCTTGGCCACAGGATGGCGGGTGTCATGGCTATTTACAATCTACATGATTGGATAGATGAACAGCGTGAGGCATATGAGTTATGGGATAAAAAATTAATGGAGGCTGTGACATCCTTTCAGGAAATGTAAATATAATGGAGTCATTAAATAGCGGTGTAATTCATCATCTAAGATGAGCGATTTTCCCTTGATATCCAACTGCTGACCTCTGCGGTAGAATAAAAGCCTTTATTGTGTGGCGGTGGGAACTTGTGTTCTTTAATCCACCTGTACAGTGTTGATCTGGAAATGCCAAGCTGTTTTAAAAGCGCTTTGGTTTTTATTAGTTTAGGTTCGTTGTTGTTCATATGGCCTCCTGTTTTTTAGGAGGTTAAAACACCATTGGCGTATGTGTCAATTTGCTCCGTTTTTAGATGGCTTGCTTTTATGATATAGAAAAACAAGTCGCCATGCTCATACTATAAAAATGAACTTTAAAACTGTTTTTGTATATTATAAAAGCAATGAAAATGGTCGTGTATCAATATGGCTCATGGTCATGATATGTAAATTTCAATGGCGGAGGTGCTCGTTCTGTCTCCTTGGTTGCCTTTAGGGTAGGGTTTTGCTTCAGAGTTGAATCCACCGCAGCTTAACATGCACCCCTACTGCTTTATTCAATTGGCCCTCCCTCATGTCACTGAGTCAGCGAACACAATTTGTATCATCTGGGGCGATCCGTGATGGCTTAGCCAGAAAATCATTAATAGCCATAATACCCAATTCCATTTTTCTTCGTGCGGAGACATTCGCTGAGTGAACACGAATAAGGGGCGGTATGAAGGGATTGGTCATTACCTCTTTTTCTATCCAAAGAATAACGTCGTAGCCTGTCCCTCTATTATCATCACCTAGGTCATGGTCGAGTCTAATTTCTGTCACTGCTCCTGTTTTTAGCCATGCAATCGTTTCGTCTGGCCAGAATACGCGAACGCACCCTGCCGGTGTTTCTCTCTCATCGTCCCGATACAATTTCATGTTGCTTCCTCTTGGTCACTACAGGCTCATCAGTCATGACATATTTTCTGCAATAGGCGAACAACACCGCGATTAGCCCCATCAACAATCTGCTCACCGGGAAACGGCAGCCGGGATGACAACCCGGGGTCGGGATCGATGTAATAGACAGATGCGCCTGGGTTGATGTTTTGCAGCAAAGAGAATGCAGGTTCAACCAGCAAACTGGTGCCGATAATTATCACAATATCGGCCTCGCAGAGCCAGCGACGAGCGTGTTGATACTCATAAACCGTCTCACCAAACAGCACGATATCAGGGCGCAACTGTGAGCGGGTACATGGGCAGCACTCGCCCATCTTTACATCCTTGGACCACAGCTGCCGGTATTTTGGACTACGAAAGCCCTTGGGTACCAAAAACCGGATTGAACCATGCAGATGAATAACACCATGGCTACCGGCCCTCTCATGTAAGTCATCAATATTCTGGGTGATGATCCCGACACGATATTTCGGCTGTAGCTGGGCGATCAGATAGTGGGCTTGCGAGGGGGAGGCTTCCAACATGGTTTGACGCCGCTGGTTGTGAAAGGCCAGGAAACCAGCCAGATCCGTGTCCAGGCTGCTCGCATGGGAATAGCGCCAGTTTTCATCGTGATGCCAAATACCCTCCTTGCCTCTGAACGTGGGCACTCCGCTCTCGGCTGACAAGCCGGCCCCGGTGAAGAAGATGATATTGGGGCGATAGCCTTGGCCGGTAGTAAGGGCTTGTGCTCGTATCTTTCGATGACGGCGCTGATGTCTTCGTGCTCGGGAAGAAATTGGTTGCATAAGAATACCTTTGGTCAGCATCGGCTGAAATTGACAAATTAGTTGGTGTCATCCCACTCGGGTAAGGGCAATTTAGAAGCCTTGCGACAATGCCTGTTTGGGCAACAAAGGGGAGCTGTGATGGGATGTGGGCAGTTTGCTACTGTATCCGCCTGAAAACACGACATGTGCAAAACCCCAGTATCGAACCGGCACAGTCCGCTCGGTATAGTCAGTCGAGCTCACATCCAGAGGAGACATGCGATGAGCGTCAGTTTCATCTCCTGGTAAATTGCCCGGTTGCCCTGGCTAGCCGTTTTCTTGCTCGGTGCGTTCCCCCAACTTGGAATCGCGGGCGATTGCACCTACCGCAAGGACAGCCTCGGCCACACCCGCTATCAATGCCAGGATGGCCGCCATGGTTCGCTGCGCACCGACAGCCTTGGCACCGTCAGGGATTCAGGTTCTGGCACCAGCTGGCGTAAAGACTCGTTGGGCAATGTCAGAAGCAGTGACGGCACCACCTATCGGCAAGATAGCCTGGGCAATGTGCGCGCCAGCAACAGCAAGAGCGGCCTGAAGGTCACCTGGCGAAAAGACAGCCTCGGCAACCTGCGCGCCTCCGATGGCACCCTGTGCCGCAGCGACTCATTAGGCACGCTGCGTTGCGATGGTGGCAGCACGCCGCCCGCCGTTTTTAAATCCGAGTGAGGGTTTTATAGGCAACTGCACCATCAGACGAAGGTTCTGAGGCGCAAGCCATAGTCTGCCCAATCTCAACTGGATACACTAACCCGCATTAACACGCTGTTTTAGCGCCACCTTTACCGTTTCAAAGACCGGATTCACCATGGCAATCAAAAAGAACGAACTCTACTCCTCCCTCTGGGCTGGCTGCGATGAGCTGCGCGGCGGGATGGATGCCTCCCAGTACAAGGACTATGTGCTGACCCTGCTGTTTGTGAAATACGTCTCCGACAAGGCCAAGGGCAACCCGTACGCCATGATCGAGGTACCAGCCGGGGCGAGTTTTGACGACATGGTGGCGCTCAAGGGCAGCAAGGAGATAGGCGAGGGGATCAACACCATCATCAGTGCGCTGGCGACTGCCAACGATCTGCAAGGGGTGATCACCATTGCCGACTTCAACGACGAGGACAAACTCGGCAAGGGCAAGGAGATGATCGACCGCCTCTCCAAGCTGGTGGCCATCTTCGAGGGGTTGGATCTGTCGGCAAACCGCACCGAAGGTGATGACCTGCTGGGTGATGCTTACGAATACCTGATGCGGCACTTCGCCACCGAGTCGGGCAAGTCCAAGGGGCAGTTCTACACCCCAGCCGAGGTGTCGCGCATTCTGGCCAAGGTGATTGGCATCAGCCGTCAGACCCCGCAAGATGCCACCGTCTACGACCCCACCTGTGGTTCTGGCTCCTTACTGCTCAAGGCGAGCGACGAGGCCGGCCCCAAGGGGCTGACTATTTACGGGCAGGAGATGGACAACGCCACCAGTGCGCTGGCGCGGATGAACATGATCCTGCACGACAATCCCACTGCCGCAATCTGGAAGGGCAACACCCTGGCCGCGCCCCAATGGAAAGAGGGCAACAACCAGCTCAAAACCTTTGACTTCGCCGTGGCCAACCCGCCCTTTTCCAACAAGAACTGGACCAGTGGCCTCGATGCTGAGCACGACGAGTTCGGCCGCTTTGTCTGGGGCGTGCCGCCAGAGAAAAACGGCGATTACGCCTTCTTGCTGCACATCATCAAGAGCCTGAAGAGCACCGGCAAGGGTGCGGTGATCCTGCCCCACGGCGTGCTGTTTCGCGGCAATGCCGAGGCGCGAATCCGCGAGAACCTGCTGAAACAAGGTTATATCAAGGGGATCATTGGTCTGCCTGCCAACCTCTTCTACGGCACCGGTATTCCTGCCTGCATCATCGTTATCGACAAAGAGAGCGCCCACACCCGCGCCTTCAATGCTCTGGCAGGCAATGAGCAAGAGCTGTTTATGATCGATGCCAGCAAAGGCTTTATCAAAGATGGCAACAAGAACCGGCTGCGCGAGCAGGACATCCACAAGATTGTCGACACCTTCACCCGTGGCCTGACCCTGGAGGGTTACAGCCGCTGGGTACCGCTTGGCGAGATCGCCCGCAACGACTACAACCTCAATATCCCGCGCTATATCGATGGCAGCGAAGGGGAAGATCTGCACGATCTGGCTGGTCACCTGAAAGGGGGGATCCCAGAGCGCGATATCGCGGCGCTTGGCTCCTACTGGCGGGTATTCCCGACTCTCAAGGCTACCCTGTTTGCCCCGCTGCGGCCCGGTTACAGTGAGGCGCGGGTAGCCGCCGCCAAGGTCAAGGGCACCATACTGGCCTGTGAGGAGTTTGCCCGCTTCAAACAAGCGGCGCTGGCGCCGTTCGCCCAGTGGTTTAGCGAGTGCCAGTTCGGTGAGTTTGCCAAGGGCGACTCGCCCAAGGCGCTGATCGACGAGGTGAGTGAAGCGCTGCTGGAGCACTACCGCACCGCTGCCGAGGCGACCGGTGAGCTGCTCGACCCCTACGCCATCTATCAGCTGCTGATGGACTACTGGCAGAACCAACTGCAAGACGATCTCTATGTGCTTTCACAGGATGGCTGGCCTGCGGGCCGTGTCCTGCGCGAGCTGATTGCCGACAAGGGCGAAAAGATCAAAGAGAGCCCGGATCTGGTGATTGGCAAGGCCAAGTACAAGGCGGAACTGATCCCGCCCGCCTTGCTGGTGGCCCGCTTCTTTGCCCATGAGCAAAAAGAGCTCGATACCCTGCAAGCCGCGCTGGATGAAGCGAGCCAGGCACTGGAGAGCTTTATCGAGGAGCAGAGCGGGGAAGAGGGCGGTCTGGTCGATGCCATGAACGACAAGGAGAAGGTGACCGCCGCCAGCGTCAAGGCGCGTATCAAGGCCGCCACCGACAAAGAAGAACTGGCTGTGCTCAAGCTGGCGCAGCAATTGTTCGACGCCGAGACCCGCGCCAAGAAGGCCCACAAGGAGGCCTGCGACGACCTCGATAAAGCGGTATTTGCCCACTACCCCAAACTGCAAGATGGCGAGATTAAAACTCTGCTGGTGGGAGCGAAATGGCAGGCGAGCCTGCGCGGCGCGCTGGAAGCCGAGATTGAGCGGGTTACTCAGCAGTTGGCTAACCGGGTCAAGGAGCTGGAGGAGCGTTATAGCAGTTCCCTGCCACAACTCACCAAAAACGTGAGCGAGCTGGAAGCTAAGGTCGCTGCCCATCTTAAGAGCATGGGGCTGGAGTGGGCATAATGGCGGAACAGATGAAGCAGAATAAAGCGGGTGAAATGGCCGCCAAGCAAATTATTCCGGCGGGGTATAAGCTGACTGAGATTGGGGTGATTCCAAGTGACTGGAAAGTGATAAATGGCCGAGAGCTATTTGTAAAAATCCAGGACGGAACTCATTTTTCACCCAAGGTAAATGGGGGCGAGTTCCTTTATATAACATCTAAAAACATAAGAAATGGTTTTTTGGATCTGAAATCTGCTGACTATATTGATAAGTGTCAGCATGAAAAAATATACAGGCGGTGTGATGTAACAATAAATGACATACTCATAACCAAGGATGGAGCCAATACAGGCAATGTATGTTTAAATCCTCTCGACGAGCCATTTAGCTTGTTATCAAGTGTGGCTTTTTTACGGCTAAATAAAAAACATCATGAGCCTAAGTTCTTTGTCCAACAAATATTGTCAGCCACATTCCAATCCACTATAAAAGATGAGATGTCAGGGAACGCTATCACAAGGCTGACGTTGGGGAAAATAAATGGGTTGAAGTTTTACGTTCCTGAACTTAATGAGCAAAAAGCTATTGCCGGAGTGTTATCTGATACTGATGAACTGATTGCAGGCTTAGAGCAGTTGATCGTCAAGAAACAAGCCATCAAGACCGCCACCATGCAGCAACTGCTGACCGGTCGTACCCGCCTGCCGCAGTTCGCCCTGCGCCCTGATGGTACCACAAAAGGTTATAAAACCAGCGAGCTGGGACAAATTCCTGAAGATTGGGATGCAACAACATTAGGTGATATCTCTGAAGTTTGTATGTGTAAACGTATATTTTCTGGTCAGACAGTGGAAGTTGGTGAGATACCTTTCTATAAAATAGGGACCTTTGGTGGAGAGCCTGATGCATATATCTCTGTTTCTTTATATAAGAAGTTTAGAGATAAATACTCATTTCCTGAAAAGGGAGACATATTGATATCTGCAGCAGGTACTTTGGGTAAAACTGTTATTTATGATGGATATCCTGCATACTTTCAAGACTCAAACATTGTCTGGTTGAAAATCGATAAAAGCAAGATTTGTAATGAGTATTTATATCACGCTTATAAATTGATTCGGTGGGCCTCACCAGAGGGCAGTACCATATCAAGGCTATATAACGGAATTATCCGTGCAACGATGATAGTAATCCCCACATTACTCGAACAAACCACCATCGCCACCATTCTTTCCAATATGGATAGCGAACTAACTGTGCTGGAGCAAAAGCTGGCCAAGGCCCGTTCCTTGAAACAGGGAATGATGCAGCAGTTGCTGACCGGCCGTATCCGCCTGCCGCTGGAGGTGGTTGCATGACACGCGGACAGCCTGTTGATGTTACTGTTCAGGGATTTAATGAGCTGTGCAGTAAGGGCGCCGCATTACAACTCGATCACTATCAGCGACCCTATGTGTGGGACTCAATCAAGGTAAATCAACTGATGAGTGATTTACACGAGTTCAGACGCTCTAGCAAGGAGCAGGCCTACTATCTCGGCACCGTGTTGCTGCATCGTAATGATGAGAAGCAGGTCAGATTTGTGATCGATGGCCAGCAGCGGCTCAGTACGCTGGCGGTGCTGTATTACACCTTGTGTGGTTCGCTACCTGAGGGGTTAGCGTTTCATTATCGATCCCCCATTTCGGCGCGCAACTTGCACGAGGCGCGCCAACTGATGCTTGAGCGAAGCAATATTGAGCTGGACCCCTCTATCTTTGAGCAGTTACGTTTTACCGTGATCACGGTAGAGCGTGAAGATCTTGCGTTTACCTTTTTCGATACCCAGAACCATCGTGGTGTACCACTGAATGCCACCGACTTGCTCAAGGCTTATCATTTGCGAGCAGTTACTGGTCCGCATGCCGAATCGCTACAACAGCTCTGTGCCCAGCGTTGGGAGGCGGTGCAAGTGGCGGGCCCTTATCGACAAGCTGGCAAGCGGCAGGATTATGCCCCCGAACTGTTTGAGCAATTTTTGTGGCGTGCCCGTAACTGGCGGGGCAACAAGTATATTGAGCGCGAAGATCATGATCGTTTGCTGGAGACTTTTCAGCAGCAAAGTATCGGGGGGGTTGAGAGCGACGAGGTGCCGCTCTATCCGGGGTACCACAATCAGTTTGCCAGCGCTCTCAAATTGCAGGGCAGCAACGATTATCGATTGGCTCTGACCCCTGTTCAGGTGGGGGGAAGTGCAGCCAGTTTGCCGTTCACCTTGCGTCAGCCCATTCACAAGGGCGTGGGTTTCTTCCTCTATGCACAAAAATATGCGGCGTTGCTCGATGCGTTGTTGTATCAGGAGAGCGCCAACCTGGAGTTGACGGCATTTCGTGAGTTTTACCGCCGGGTTGTATGTGTCAATGCCTATTACTTGCAAGAGCTCTTCAAGCTGGCCTTGTTGATGTATGTCGATCGCTTTGGCTATCAACGGTTATTGGCATTTGCCGTGGGGCTGGAACTGGTTCTGGGCGGGCTGCGGCTGGAAAAGCAATACATCTTCAAGGAGTCGCCGCTCAAGTACCTGCGAGATGCCCCCTATAACCTGCTCGATGAGATATGCGGTGCCTATCGCCCGGAAGAGGTGATGGCATTTTTAAGCTCTGAAATTGAACGTTCAGAGGGATACAAAAAGGTCAGCAACATTACCCTCCAGAAGGGTGTACAGGGCTGTTATCTGGCCGCATTGCTGGGCTATTTCCAGCTTGACGCTGCCCCTGAGGGTAAAAATTGGGTGCTTGCCTGTTGGCTGAAGATGGAAAAATAAGATGCAACATGAATCAAAATTGACCACGTTGGCCGACATCATTGCAGATAAGCGCCTCTTCAATATCCCTATCTATCAACGCCTTTACGTGTGGGGCAGTGATCAGATCAAAGTTCTGCTCGATGATCTGGTTGCGGCCTGCGAGGCAGACAAGGACGTGTTTTACCTAGGGGGGACACTGGTCATTGAACAGGGGAGGACTGCATGTGGGCATCCTTTGCTGGATCTTATCGATGGCCAGCAACGTTTTACGACCTTGTGGCTGCTGAGTGTGGTGATGGAGCGTCTGCTCCCACCCTCAAGGGACGAGCAAACCGCTCATAACCCTCTGACTGATTTTCGCTGTGCCTGGTTTGGAGATAATCGTGAACCACGTATCCGGTTTGCTATTCGTCCCGGTGTTAGCCGCTTTTTCACGGCGTTGCTTGATGGCCGCGCTGTGCCTGATGAGCCGCAAGCGTCGGCGTTGAGCTATGCGATGCAGGTGATGGAGGGGTATTTCTCAGACAGGACGGATGAACGCAGCCGTGTTGATCTTGTCAAACTGGGCCGTTTTATTCGTGAGCGGGTACAACTGGTTCTGACCCGGGTTCCCGCTAACACGGATCTCAACAAGTTGTTTGAGGTTATCAATAATCGCGGTGTGCAATTGCAGCATCATGAAATTCTGAAGGCTCGCTTGCTGGCATTGTTGCCAGAGAGAAGTGAACGGGAAGTTTATGGTCAGATGTGGGATGCATGCTCGTTTATGGGCGCCTATGTCGAGAAGAATCTGCGTACCGTCAAGGGGCTAAAACTTATACCTCTTTATGATGCGGATGAAGCAAAACGCGATCAGGAGCGGCTCGCAGATCCCTTGGCTGTACGTGATGCCTTGCTCGCGCTTGATAATCAGCAGGACATCAAGCCTCATTCACTGGAAGAGATCCTCAATGGTGCGGCACTCCTGACGGAGCCATCCAGTGGTGAGACAAGAAATGAGGAGGAGTATGAGGCGGATGATGTGCGCAGCGTTATTGGCTTCCCCATGTTGTTGCAGCATGTGTTACGCCTCTTTCTGTTACGGTCGCAGCGTGACGACATCAACAAGATCCTGGACAAAGAGTTGTTACAGATTTTCCAGAGCCACTGGCTGGAAGGGCTGTCCCAGTGTGACAAGCAGAAGCAGGCCAATGAGGTGCGTTATTTTATCGAGCTGTTGTGGCGCTGCCGCTATCTGTTCGATAAACACGTCATCAAGTGGATCAGCGATGAAAATAATGAAGAAAATCATGGTATTCGCCGGCTCAGGGTTAATGAAAGCCGAGGCTACCGGAGCCTGATCCGAGATAGCCGTGATGCCGAAAGCAACTTTGCCATGCTGCAAAGCATGCTCTATCACTCGCAGCAATTGACCACTCATTACTGGTTAACCCCGCTGCTGAATTATCTGTTGGATCCTGGCGGTGAAAACGCTCATTGCTATCTCCAGTATCTGGATAACCACCTGTTGTGCAGTGAAAGTGAACAGCCTCTTATCGTGCGAACCCGTGAGTTTGTACTCAATCCATGGAGTCGGGCTTATCCGCTTCGTGATATGCAGGCGGTGCTGACCGCCAATGAGGGGACTGACTTTTCTCATTACTGGTTCTACAAGCTGGAATACATTTTGTGGGATCGCTACCGCACCCAGAAAGGAAGTGCGTGGCAGGCGTTTCGGATGACTGCCAGAAACTCGGTGGAACATGTCTCGCCACAGCAGCCTGAGTCCTTTGACACCAATCAAGTAGCCCCTGAATTACGCGACTGTTTTGGCAATTTGGGTCTGGTGTCACGCAGCATCAACTCGGAATACGGCAACAAGCCCTATGCCGAAAAACGAGCGCGCTTTCGTGAGCGAAATGCCGCAAGGGTTGATTCTCTAAAGTTGGCGCTGATTTATGAACATGAACAGTGGAATGGTGAGCGGGCGCAGGCCCATCAGCAAAAAATGATTGAAGAGTATCAGAAGTATTTTGCGGCTGTTGAACGTTATCTAGGCACCATAGGGACCTCTGCTGAAGAGTGATGTTTATCACTATCAGTCGTTTTGCTCCGGGTGTTTATCAACGACGGTGTTGAGTAACCCTGGAAACCTGATGAGCCCGGTTGGGCTGCTTGGTTTGATTAGAAGGAATGACAACAGTGACAACTGTCGGCCAACGTGAACGAGCTACCCAGCAGCGAGTCGTCCGTTTTTTTAGCGAGACACTGGGCTATCGCTATCTGGGTAACTGGCATACCCGCCCCAACAATCGCAATGTCGAGCCCGCCTTGCTGACCAGTTGGTTGGCTGGGCGTGGGGTGGATGGCGCGCTTATTCCCCGAGTCCTGCGCCAGCTGGAGCGGGCGGCCAGCCTGGGGGAGGGGCGTCAGCTCTATGATGCCAATAAAGAGGTCTACCGACTGCTGCGCTATGGCGTTAAGGAGAAGAGCGGGGCGGGTGAGCAGCATCAGACCGTCTGGCTGGTAGATTGGGCCAATCCTGAGGCTAACGACTTTGCCATCGCCGAGGAGGTGACGGTCGCGGGGGAGAATACCAAGCGGCCGGATCTGGTGCTCTACGTTAACGGTATTGCGCTAGGGGTGATCGAGCTCAAGCGCTCCACCGTCTCTATCGGTGAAGGGATCCGGCAAAACCTCGACAACCAGCAACAGGATTTCATTCGCAATTTTTTCACCACTCAACAGTTGCTCATGGCAGGCAACGACAGCCAGGGTCTGCGGTACGGTACCATCGAAACCCCTGAGAAATATTATCTGGAGTGGAAAGAGGCCGGCTCTTTGCTGGATGGAAATCCGTTGGATCGCCACCTGGCCCAGCTCTGCGAGAAGGGGCGCTTTCTTGAGTTAATTCACAACTTTATTGTCTTCGATAGTGGGGTTAAGAAAACCTGTCGCCATAACCAGTATTTCGGGATCTCGGCAGCTAAGCGGTTTATTGAACGTCATGAGGGCGGGATCATCTGGCATACCCAGGGCAGCGGTAAAAGCCTGACCATGGTGTGGCTGGCCAAGTGGATCCGAGAGAATGTCGCTGATAGTCGGGTCTTGATCATCACTGACCGTACCGAGCTCGATGAGCAGATAGAGAAAGTATTTGCCGGGGTTGAAGAGGAGATCCTGCGCACCAAGAGTGGGGCCGATCTGGTACGCTGTCTTAACGAGGCACACCCTTGGCTGCTTTGCTCTTTGGTACACAAATTTGGCCGACACACGGAAGAAGAAGATGAGACGGCTGAGCGAGATGACGATGAATTTATCGCCGAGCTCAAAGCCAGCCTGCCGGCTGATTTTGCGGCCAAGGGCAAACTCTTTGTGTTTGTGGATGAGTGCCACCGTACCCAGTCGGGCAAGTTGCATGGGGCCATGAAGAGCATATTGCCCGAGGCACTTTTTATTGGCTTCACCGGCACACCCCTGATGAAGAAGGATAAGAAGAAGTCGGTAGAGGTGTTTGGACCCTTCATTCACACCTACAAGTTTGACGAGGCGGTGAGCGATGGGGTGGTGCTGGACTTGCGTTATGAGGCCCGCGACATTGACCAACGGGTCAAGTCCCAGGCCAAGGTGGATGAATGGTTCGAGGTGAAGACCAAGGCGCTCTCCCGACTTGGTCGCCAGCAGTTAAAAGAGAAGTGGGCCTCGATGCAGAAGCTGCTCTCGAGCCGCTCACGACTCGAGCAGATCGTGGCCGATATCCTGCTCGATTTTGACCGTAAACAGCGCCTGGCGGATGGCCGTGGCAATGCCATGCTGGTGTGCTCCAGTGTCTATCAGGCTTGCAAAAGCTATGAGCTGTTCAGTCAGGCAGGATTTGCTGACAAGTGTGCCATCATCACCAGCTATCAGCTTAATGCCAGTAACATCAAAGGACAGACGACCGGTGCTGGGTTGACCGAAAAGCTGGCGAAATACCATATCTATCGCAAGATGCTGGCGAACTTTTTCGGCCAGAGCGAGGATGAGGCTGGCAAGCGGGTGGAGGAGTTTGAGAAAACGGTCAAACAGCGCTTTATCAAGGAGCCTGGTCGGATGCGGCTGCTGATTGTCGTGGACAAGCTGTTGACCGGTTTCGATGCGCCGTCGGCGACCTACCTTTACATCGATAAAAAGATGGCCGATCACAACCTTTTTCAAGCTATCTGTCGGGTCAACCGGCTCGATGGTGCCGATAAGGAGTATGGCTACATCGTCGATTACAAGGATCTGTTTCGCTCTCTTGAGAAGACCGTCAAGGATTATACGGCCGAGGCGTTTGAAGGCTATGACAAGGAGGATGTCGCTGGGTTACTCAAAGATCGCTTGGCGCAAGGACGGCAGGATCTTGACGACGCTCTGGAGGTAGTGCGAACGCTCTGCGAACCGGTCAAGGCTCCCCGCGAGGAGTTGGATTATCAGCACTACTTCTGCTGTGCTCCGGGGGCAAACGAAGATGAGCTGCTCGACAAGGAGGCGCTGCGTCTAACCCTTTATCAATATGTCGCCAAGCTTATCCGTGCGTTCACCGCGTTGGCGGGGGAGATGGAAGAGGCCGGTTATAGCGCGAGCCAGGCTGCTGTAATCCGTCGTGAGGTGGAGCACTACAGCAAGGTGCGCTACATGATCAAAGTAGCCAGTAGTGATCACGTCGATATGAAGCAATTCGAGCCGGCGATGCGCCAGATGCTGGATCTCTATATTGATGCTGACCCCAGTGAAACCCTTATGGACTTTGAAGAGCTGGGATTGCTGGAGCTGATCATCGAGCGGGGAGCTGAAGGGCTTGAGGGGGCGCCTGAGGGACTGCGTAAAGACCCCGAGGCTATGGCTGAGGCGATTGAAAACAACGTGCGACGGACCATCGTCGACGAGAATCCGGTTAACCCCAAGTACTACGAAAAGATGTCGGTGCTGCTCGATGAGCTGATTGAGCTGCGTCGCTCTCAGGCTATCTCTTACCAGGAGTATCTGGAAAAGGTGCGCGAGCTGGCCATGAAGGTGAAACGTCCAGCCAGCGCGGGGGCACAGACCTACCCTGCGAGTGTAGATACCTCAGCCAAGCGCGCGCTATATGACAATTTGGGCTGCGATGAAGTGCTGGTGACCAAGATCGATACTGCCGTCAGATATACCAAAAAAGCGGACTGGCTCGGTGATCGCTTCAAAGAGCGGGAGGTTGCCTTTGCTATTGCCGAAGAGATCAAAGAGTACGATGTGACCGTCGCGGATGTGATGACCCTGGTAAAAGCCCAGCCGGAGTACCATTGATGGCGTTGGTTACCTTCGGTGAGCTGACGTTCGAGTTGCAGCGCAAGGGCATCAAAAACTTGCACATCAATGTATTACCCCCTGATGGACGGGTGCGTGTATCCGCGCCTGCTTCTTTGTCAGATACCGCCATTCGAGTTGCAGTGGTGCGAAGACTGGCCTGGATTCGACAGCAGCAGGCGGCGTTTGTTGCCCAGCCGCGCCAGAGCGAGCGCAAGATGTGTAGCGGAGAGACCCATTATCTTTGGGGACGAGGTTACCGGCTGGATGTGATTCAGACCGATGGTGACCATAGCGTCAAGTTACAGGGCGGCTGGATCCGTATGCGGGTGCCTGCACACTATGACGCAGACCGCCGCGAGGTGTTGCTCCTTGAGTGGTACCGCCAGTTGCTACGCCAGCGCTTGCCAGATCTTATCGCCAAGTGGCAGGAGACGTTAAAGGTGTCACCTTCCTTTGTGGGTATCAAACGCATGAAAACCATGTGGGGTAGCTGCAAAACAGATACTGCTCGCATCTGGATCAACCTCGAGTTGGTCAAGAAGCCCCCTGAATGCCTGGAATTTATTGTGGTTCACGAGATGGTGCATCTATTAGAGCGCAAGCATAACCAGCGATTTATCTCCCTGATGGATCTGCACCTGCCAAATTGGCGAGAGCACCGCGAGAAGCTCAACAAGATGCCGCTGGCGTTTAATCGGTGGGGGTATTAAATGTTTCTTTATGATCCATCGCAGTTTATCGAATGGCTTGGTTTTCCTTCACAAGGGGAATTTTTTCGAGGCGTGTTTACTTCCCCTAGCATAAATAAAGACAAGCTGTATCCTCCATGTGCCAAAACACTAAACAAGTATTTTTTATCATCAGGGGATGAGTGCCACAGTACTCAGTCAGAAAAATTCATCAAAAGATTGAAGGATATCTCTGTAGTGGTCTAATCATCCCGGACACCGTTTTAGGTGGTACAGTCGCCACCATTATTTGAGGTGTTCAATGACAAGATTACGTCGCTCATTTACTGCCGAGTTCAAGCTGGAAGCCGCATCCCTGGTGCTCGACCAAGGCTATTCAGTCCCCGAAGCCAGCCGTTCACTGGATGTCGGCGAAACCGTGCTGCGTCGATGGGTTCAGCAACTTCAATCAGAACGAAGTGGCGCTACACCTGCTAACCGGGCGCTGACCCCTGAGCAGCAAAAAATTCAGGAGTTGGAAGCCCGCATCAACCGGCTTGAACGCGAAAAGGCCATTCTAAAAAAGGCTACTGCTCTCTTGATGGCGGACGAACTCGAACGTACGCGCTGATAGACCGATTAAGGGAGCAAGCCCCCACCACCCTGGTCTGTTGCGCTTTCGGTATACCAACCGCCTGTTTTTACGACTATCTGGCTCGCAGGCGCACAATTAACCGTGAACGGGGGCAGCAGAGAAGTGAGTTACGGTGTCTGTTCAAAGAGAGCAGAGGCTCAGCTGGCAGCCGGGCCTTGATGTCAATGATGCGGGCACTGGGGCATCAGATTGGCCGGTTCAAGGTGCGTCGTCTGATGAAGGAGGTCGGGCTGGTCTCCAAACAACCGGGAGCTCATCGTTATCAGGTCGTGCGGTCTGAACGACCGGATATTCCCAATCATCTGGCGCGTGAATTTGCTGCCCCGCAACCCAATCAGGTGTGGTGCGGCGACATCACTTACGTATGGGCAGGTGGCCGCTGGCATTACCTGGCCGCGGTGCTCGACCTCCACACCCGACGGGTCGTGGGCTGGGCGATGTCCGGCAGGCCTGATGCTGAGTTGGCCGTGAAAGCGCTCGACATGGCGTATCAGCAACGGGGCTGCCCGTCTGGCGTGCTGTTTCACTCCGACCAGGGCAGCCAATACGGCAGCCGGGTATTTCGGCAACGGCTGTGGCGCTATCGCATGACCCAGAGCATGAGTCGGCGTGGCAACTGCTGGGATAACGCGCCGATGGAGCGGCTGTTCAGGAGCCTCAAGACGGAATGGCTTCCGACCACGGGGTACATGAGCCTGCGGGAAGCCAAGCGGGATATCAGCTACTACCTGATGGATTACTACAACTGGCGGCGCCCGCATCAACACAATGATGGGATACCGCCAGCAGAGGCCGAAAATCGGCTTAACTGTGTGTCCGGATTTAGTTGACCACTACACT
>NZ_JBFODT010000037.1:0-3309 GCF_040908465.1 Aeromonas sp. R10-1 | reverse complement strand
CCAGCCCGGCCTGAATGGCCTCACCAGCGGCGGCCAGCCGACCCACTATCAGGTCAACGGCAACGTCATCACCCTGCTGGATGCGGGCGGCAAGACCATTCTGACCGTGACCCTGGGGCTGGATGGCAAGTACCAGGTGGTGCTCGACGGCGTGCTGGATCAACCGGCCAGCACCAACAGCGTCAATCTGGGGCTGCAGGTGCAAGGCACCGACTTTGACGGGGACAAGAGCAACCTTGGCACCCTCAATATTCATATCACCGACGGCGTGCTGCCCCAGGTCGACCCCGTCTCCCTCACCCTGGTGGAGGACAGCGACTGGAGCGCAGCCCAGACCCTCACCGGGGATCTGGCCATCACCGCCGGGGCCGACCCTCTGGTCAACATCGCATTCGATGCCAGCCAGCCCGGCCTGCAGGGGCTCACCAGCGGCGGCCAGCCCGTGGTCATCACCATCAGCGGCAACAGCATCAGCGGCACCGTCAACGGCCAGAACGTCTTCACGTTGACGCTGGATCAGAACGGTCACTACGTCTTCACCCTGAACCAGCCGCTGGATCAGGGGAGTGCAGACAGTCTACTCAAGGCGGGCTTTACCCTGACCGACAGTGACGGAGATAAAGTCTCCTCCACCCTGAGCGTTGCCATCGGCGACGGGGCCAATCCGGTCATCAGCGCCGTGACCGGCACCGAGATGACGGAGGCGAACCAGGGGGCGAAGGATGTGGTGAGCCACATGAGCTTCACCGTGAACCACGGTTCCGATGCCTTGGCGCCCGATAGCCTCAAGTTCGATATCGCAGCCATTCAGCAGAGCCTGGATGGCAAGTACAGCAGCCACGGCAGCCCGGTTACCTTCACCCTGGATGCCAGCGGCGAGCTGGTGGGGACCAGCGCGGACGGCCGCGAGGTGCTGCGGGCCGAGCTGGATTTGGTGGAGAGCAACGGCAACTGGAGCGTCACCGCCAAGGTGACCCTGGGGGCCGAGCTGGATCACCAGGGCAGCGAATCCCTCGACCTGCCGCTCACCGTCACCCTGACCGACAAGGATGGGGACAGGGTCTCCACCGACTTGCCGCTCACCATCAAGGACGGCCATGCACCGCACTTCGTGGCGGGCAGCGGGGTAGATCTGAACGAGAGCCGCCTCGATGGCAACAACACCCTGACGGAAACGGGACACTTTACCCTGGAGTCGGGGTCGGATCGGGTGAGTCAGGTCTCGTTCGCCGATCCGGCTTCCCAGCCCCCCCTGATGGCACTGGGTCAGCAGGTGAAATACGAACTGGTGGACGGGGATCCTGCCATTCCGGGCAACCAGATCCTCAAGGGTTATGTGGACGTGAACGGCGTGCGCGTCGAGGTGCTTCAGGTCGAACTGGTGGGCAAGCTGGACAATGCCGCCAGCAACACGTTCGACTACAAGGTGACCCTTTATCAGGGGGTGCACCAGAGCGGCGGTGACGGCAAGACGAGTCTGCCCCTCAAGCTTGACATCATTGACAGTGACAAGGGGGGCGGCAACAACGACAGCACCACGGGCACTCTGGACATCACCATCAGCGAGGGCGTCAGGCCGATCGTCAACGGGGTGACCATCGACAGCGTGACCCTGAGCGAGGGGCGCTTCGATGGCGCCGCCAATGGTGCGACCGCTGACGATCAGCTCATCACGGGCAAGGTGACGGTACAGGCCTACTCCGATCCCATCGTCGATGTGCGCCTGGTCCTGAGCGGTCAGGTCATGGACATCAACGGCAATCCCGTCACTCACAATGGCGAGACCCTCACCTGGCAGGCCGTACCGGGCAGCAACGGCCACAGCTTCCAGGCAGTGACTGCGAGCGGCACCCTGGTGCTGAGCGTGACCCTGCCCAATGTGCCCGATAGCGTCGCGGCGCACACCAAGGTGGATTTCGATTATCAGGTGGTGACTCACACCAACCTGGATCACGGCGCGAACGACAGGCTCGATATTCGTGTCGGCATGCAGGTGACGGACAGCGATGGCACCGTCAGCAAGGGCGATACCGTCATCCATGTGACCGATGCCGCCGATCCTCACCTTGGCAACGACAGCGGGGTCACTTTGCAGGAAGGGGCCTCAGGCCAGACCCTGGATGGCCAGTTGCCGGTGAGCGTGGGCAGCGATCGCCTGGTGTCGCTCAACTTCGAGGCGAACCAGCCCGGCCTGAATGGCCTCACCAGCGGCGGCCAGCCGACCCACTATCAGGTCAACGGCAACGTCATCACCCTGCTGGATGCGGGCGGCAAGACCATTCTGACCGTGACCCTGGGGCTGGATGGCAAGTACCAGGTGGTGCTCGACGGCGTGCTGGATCAACCGGCCAGCACCAACAGCGTCAATCTGGGGCTGCAGGTGCAAGGCACCGACTTTGACGGGGACAAGAGCAACCTTGGCACCCTCAATATTCATATCACCGACGGCGTGCTGCCCCAGGTCGACCCCGTCTCCCTCACCCTGGTGGAGGACAGCGACTGGAGCGCAGCCCAGACCCTCACCGGGGATCTGGCCATCACCGCCGGGGCCGACCCTCTGGTCAACATCGCATTCGATGCCAGCCAGCCCGGCCTGCAGGGGCTCACCAGCGGCGGCCAGCCCGTGGTCATCACCATCAGCGGCAACAGCATCAGCGGCACCGTCAACGGCCAGAACGTCTTCACGTTGACGCTGGATCAGAACGGTCACTACGTCTTCACCCTGAACCAGCCGCTGGATCAGGGGAGTGCAGACAGTCTACTCAAGGCGGGCTTTACCCTGACCGACAGTGACGGAGATAAAGTCTCCTCCACCCTGAGCGTTGCCATCGGCGACGGGGCCAATCCGGTCATCAGCGCCGTGACCGGCACCGAGATGACGGAGGCGAACCAGGGGGCGAAGGATGTGGTGAGCCACATGAGCTTCACCGTGAACCACGGTTCCGATGCCTTGGCGCCCGATAGCCTCAAGTTCGATATCGCAGCCATTCAGCAGAGCCTGGATGGCAAGTACAGCAGCCACGGCAGCCCGGTTACCTTCACCCTGGATGCCAGCGGCGAGCTGGTGGGGACCAGCGCGGACGGCCGCGAGGTGCTGCGGGCCGAGCTGGATTTGGTGGAGAGCAACGGCAACTGGAGCGTCACCGCCAAGGTGACCCTGGGGGCCGAGCTGGATCACCAGGGCAGCGAATCCCTCGACCTGCCGCTCACCGTCACCCTGACCGACAAGGATGGGGACAGGGTCTCCACCGACTTGCCGCTCACCATCAAGGACGGCCATGCACCGCACTTCGTGGCGGGCAGCGGGGT